>NZ_JAYESN010000020.1:0-62335 GCF_034860625.1 Lamprobacter sp. | reverse complement strand
TGACCCCTGACGCCTTCGGCGAACTGCTCGCGCGCCTCACACCTGAGCCGCGCACCTCACCCCTTACTGATTGGGGCCAACGGCCACCACAGCCAGAGCGCATGGAACGGCTGAGAGAGACCGCCAATCTGGCAACTGTCGCCAACACCTTGCCGCCGCGCGCGCCAGCGCCACTCGAGATCAATGGAGCGATCTTGGCAGCCCAGCCTAGTGCTGAACAGGCGGCACGCGCGACATTTTCAGAGCCTTTCTCCACGCGTGATCAACGCCGCACCGATGGACGCGCTGGCTCCGGCTTGAGTTTTCTAGCAAGCGAGCAGCGAGCGGCCCTCTCAGCCGAGGCACCGCGCACGCTGGCGGAGCTGAGCACAACGGCGCCAGCCACACGCGAACCTTTTGTCCCTACGTTGCGTGAACTGCTCGGGGTCCACCTGGCCAGCCGAGAAGGATTCGTCAACCCACAGCCGAGCGGCACCAGCACCCTTGGTGCCGAGACAACGGCCGCTGGCGGACTGGGGCTCGGCATCGCCAACGCTAGCCTTGCGTCCTATAGCGCCATTGCCGGAGGTCAATCGAACAGCGCGGCCCAGGCTCCGGGCATGAGCGCATCGCTGTATAGTGCAGCCTGGCCTCAGCAACTGGGGCAACAGTTAGTGCTGCTCAGCCAACGCGGTGGCGACCAGCGCGTCGAGCTTCGACTCAACCCGCCTGACCTTGGCCCGCTGACGGTCTCGTTAAGGGTCGGAGAACAGGGAACACAAATCCAGTTCATGGCTGCAAGCGCACTGGTGCGTACCGCCGTCGAGCAAGCAATTCCACAACTTCGTGATGCACTCGCTGAGCAGGGAATCAATCTTGGTGAAACCTCAGTCGGCGAGCAACGTCAAGAGGGTGACCAAGCCTTTGCAGGGGATGACGCCCAGCAACGAGGCTCTGCGAATGGTGCATGGCTAGACGCGGAGGATACGGGGCTCGCGGATGCGCCAGCAAATATCGAGATGAGCCTTGACGGCCGGGTGGACATCTACGCCTGAACACGATCGGTTCCAATCGCGATTTGGTAAGATAAGCGCTGTGAAAGCGTTCAGATCATTTTTTTGTGTCCATCGTTTCGCTCCTAGACTGACTGGAGCGGCGAAAAGAGAGGTATAGGACAAAGTGGCACAAGCAAACAGCGGATCGAATAAACTCTTGTGGATGATGAGCCTGCTGGTGGTGTTGTCGCTCATCGCTGCAGGCGTTGCTGCCTATATTGCCCTGCAGGCACAAAGCGGCTCAGAAACTGAAAAAACAGAAGCGGCGACTGATCGGCACAGTCCGATTTTCGTCGATGTCGCGCCATTCACCATCAACATGACGAGCTCACGCGGGGTGAGCCGTTTGCTTTATATCGGCATGACATTCAAGGTTGGCTCAGAAAAAACGCGCGAGATTTTGGAAACACACATGCCTCAGGTACGAAGTCGCTTGCTGATGCAACTCTCGGCACAGCAAGTCGATGAACTCACAAGCACTGAGGGCAAGACGCAGTTGGCGAACAAGCTGATCACTGCCCTACAAAAGCCTCCGCTCTCTGAGTTGCAACCTGAACTCGCGATCGAAGAGGTCTTGTTCACCGAATTCATCGTGCAATAGGTCGCGTTTACGCTTTATGGCTCAAGACGACCTACTATCACAGGAAGAGATTGACGCCCTCCTGAAGGGAGTCAGTGGCGATGATGAAAGTAGCAGCGCCTCAGCAGGCAGCGCGGCATCGCGCGCAAAGCCTTACGACCCTGCGACGCAGCACCGGGTCGTTCGCGAACGCCTGCATGCGCTTGATATCATCAATGAGCGCTTCGCTCGCTACTTTCGCATGGCAATCTTCAATTTTATTCGCCGCAGTGCGGATATTACGGTTGATATCGTCCGCTATCAGAGTTATAGCAACTTCGCGCGCAATGTACCGGTTCCGACCAATATCAATATCATTGCCATGAAGCCACTCAAGGGCTCGGCGCTCATCGTCTTCCCGCCCAACCTGGTCTTCATGGTCGTCGACAACCTCTTCGGCGGAGACGGGCGCTTCCTCACCCGGTCAGAAGGGCGCGAATTTACCAATACCGAGCAGCGCATCATTCAACGCATGTTGCAACTTGCGATCGATGCCTATAGTGAATCTTGGAGGTCGATCTATCCTCTGGAGATTAGCTATGTGCGCAGCGAGATGCAGTCGAAGTTTGCCAATATCACGAATTCACCAAATGAGATCGTAGTCAACACCTCATTCAACATCGATATTGGCAACCTTGCCAGCAGCTTCCAGATCTGCATTCCCTTTGCCATGATCGAACCCCTACGCGACATCTTGAGCAACCCGCTCAAGGATGGCGCGCAGGACCCAGACAACCTGTGGGGCCGACGCATGGCCGGCGAGTTGCGTTCATCTCAAATTGAGCTGATCGCCAATCTGACGGCCATTCCGTCTCGTATCAGCCAGGTTTTATCGCTCAAGGTTGGCGATATCCTGCCGATCGATCTGCCCGAAACGGTGCTCACCAGTGTTGATGGCATCCCCGTGCTGGAATGTGAGTACGGCAGCCAGAATGAGCATCGCGCATTACGGGTCGTGCGGATGATTGACCATGCCAACCAGCATCAGCCGCTCGAAGCCGAAGATGCCTTTCTCAAGCGCCGCCCGAGCCCAGCGAACCCCAGCCGTAACGGACTGAATCATGACTGAGCAAGATAAAGGCGACAAGAACGAAGAACTCGAAGAGACCGCAGACACTGAATCCCCCCCCTCAGCCGAAGAGGCAGAGGCGGGAACTGAAGGGGTTGATGCAGCTGAGGGAGCTGAGGTCGACGAAACAGACAAAACAGACGACGAGGAAATCGACCTTTGGGCTGAAGCCATGGCTGAGCAGGAGGCTCAGGAGGCCAGTAAGCCGGATGAAGCCAAGTCGGAGCCAGACGCCACCGAGGCCGAGCAGCCGGAGGAGGAGGAGGACGATCTCTGGGCGGCGGCCATGACTGAACAGGAAGCCGCTTCAGTCCAGGAGGAAAAACCTGCGTCAAGCGCCGCGAGTCGTTCGAAAACGACGCCAGCAGCCCCCAAGCAACCCGAAGCGCAAGCAGCGGGCGACCGCGTCTTTCGTCCGCTGGAAAACGCCAATCAGGGCACGGAAACGCGCGACCTCGCGATGGTCCTGGATATCCCTGTCCGGCTCTCGGTGGAATTGGGCCGGACCAAGGTGACCATCAAACAGCTGCTGGAGATGGCTCAGGGGTCGGTGGTCGAGCTTGACGGACTGGCCGGAGAGCCGATGGACATTTTGATCAACGGCTATCTGATCGCCCAAGGCGAGGTGGTTGTCGTCGAGGACAAATACGGCATCCGCATCACCGAGATCGTCACCCCCTCTGAACGCGTTCAAAAACTGAATCGATGAACCAGGCTGCCGCGAGCGACACCGCATCTGTCATCGCTGGCGGCGACACCCTGATTGGGCTAGCGACGCTGGGTAAGCTGACGCTGGTGCTCATGGTCATCGTCATCATCATCCTGCTAGGTGCGGTCATCTTGCGCAAAGTCCGGCTCGGCGACTCACATCCCGCGGCCAGCGTGCGAGTCGTCGGCAGTGCCGCTGTTGGCCCCAAGGAGCGCGTCGTGGTCGTCGAGGTCGCCTCGGCCTGGCTGGTGCTGGGGGTGGGCGGTGGCCAAGTCACGCGCTTGCACAAGCTCCCTGCCCCGCCGCCGCGTGACAGCGGTCAAGCGCTGGCCGATCGCCCTGTCTTCAACGAGGGCGATTCCTTTGCGGCCCGCTTCGCGAAAGCGCTGAAACACAATGTCGGGATGCGATGAGCGCCGCTCCCGTCCGAGCCGCGCAGTCGGCGCTATCTTTTGTCATCCTAGCGCTCGCCGCGGTCTGGCTGCTATTCAGCGAGCCGGCCTCGGCTCAGCAGCTAGCCGGGCTCACCAGCGAGCCATTGGAAGATGGTGGTCAGCGCTGGTCGCTCTCCTTGCAGACACTCTTGCTGCTCAGCTCGCTGGCGTTCTTGCCCGCGTTGTTGCTGATGATGACCAGCTTTACCCGGATCATCATCGTCCTGAGCCTGTTGCGCACGGCGATGGGGACCCAAGCCACACCCTCGAATCAGGTGCTGTTGGGCTTGGCACTGTTCCTGACCTTCTTCATCATGGCACCGGTGTTCGACCGGGTCCATGAAGATGCTTGGGTACCGCTGCGCGATGAAGAGATCAGCTTCGACGAATTTCTCGATCAAGCCCAGGGGCCCTTTCGCGAATTCATGCTGGCACAGACACGAGAGCCGGATCTGGCGCTGTTCGCGCGCTTGGCGGATGTCGGCCCGATGCAAGGCCCGGAAGACGTGCCGCTTCGCATCCTAGTACCGGCCTTTGTCACCAGCGAGTTGAAGACCGCCTTTCAGATCGGCTTTACCATCTTCATCCCGTTTCTGATCATCGATCTCGTGGTCGCCAGCACCCTCATGGCTTTGGGTATGATGATGGTCCCGCCCATCACGATCTCACTGCCGTTCAAGCTGATGCTGTTCGTGTTGGTCGACGGCTGGCAACTGATCATCGGCTCGCTGGCAGAAAGTTTTTACGTCTAGCCTGGAGGCATGCGCCTAATGACCCCCGAGGAAGTAATGAGTCTGGCCGCTCAAGGCATGCGCGTTGCGCTGTTCTTAGCCGGCCCGGTGCTGCTCTCAGCGCTGACCACCGGCCTTTTGATCAGCCTGTTCCAGGCCGCAACGCAGATCAACGAGATGACCCTGACCTTTATCCCGAAGGTCTTGGTCATCTTCTTCGTGCTGACCTTGGCCGGCCCCTGGTTGTTGCAACTGATCACCACCTTTACGCGCAAGCTCTTTACCGAGATTCCTTTGCTCGTCACATAAGCGCGATAAACCGCTATGATCGAGGTCAGCTTTGATCAGTTGCAGACCTGGCTGGCCATGTTTCTCTGGCCCTTTACGCGCATCACGGCGTTTTTTGCCGCATCACCGCTCTGGGGACATTCGACGGTGCCCAATCAGGTCAAGGTCGGGCTAGCCGCACTCATCACCATCGTCATTACTCCTGCCCTGCCCCCTCTGCCGCCCGTGCCCGTGATGTCTTGGGCTGGCTTAGGGATCATCGTTGAGCAGATCATCATTGGCGTGGCCATCGGCATGGTGATGCAATTCACCTTCGGCATCGTTCAGGCCGCTGGGGCCTTTATCGGACTCAAGATGGGGCTCGCCTTTGCCAACTTTTTTGACCCTGGCAGTGGCACCAACATCGCGGTGCTCTCGCGCATCCTATTTACCATCGCGCTGATCATGTTTTTGGCCCTCAATGGCCATTTGATCGCACTCGAGATCCTCGCCACCAGTTTCCAGACCTTACCCATTGGCTTAGGGGGCTTTAACCCAAATGCCTTTGAGCTCCTAGCGCGTTACAGTGGCGTCGTCTTTACCAGCGGCATGCTGCTAGCGCTGCCGGTCCTTGCACCCTTAGTGATTGTCAGCATTGGCCTCGGCATCCTGAACCGCGCTTCACCACAGTTGACGGTGTTCTCAATCGGCTTCCCGACCTCGCTGATCTTCGGGCTCGTGCTTTTGATGGTGATGATGGGGCACTACGGTGGATTTCTCGAGCGCATCTTCACCCATGCGCTCAGCATGCAACAGCGGTTGCTGGATACGCTCGCGCCGCTCTAGCCATCCATCAGCCGATCGAGTAGACAAGCAAGTAGACACAATCAGCTAGCCAACCAGCTAGCTAGCCAATCAATTATCCGATCAATCAGCGCATGAAGTCGAACAAGGACATCCCCTGGATATCGACAAAGGCCCGTTGGGCGGCTTGCAGACCGACCTGACGCAGACTGTACTCGGTGACCGCCGCACCATAGTCGAGGTCGACCAGATCCGACATCACTTGATCGTAGTTGAGCATCCGATTGCTGCTGACCGTATCCACCAGATCCAGCTCATTCAGACGAGCCCCCACCGATGCGCGTTGAGTGAGGATATTGTCTAAGCTGTTATCCAGCTCGCGCATCGCCGTGTTGATGGTGTTCGTGATATGCGCACGGGTGTCGGGGGAGCCTTCCCGGTCAAGCTCAAGGACGTCAATCGCATCCTTAAAGGTCTTGAACAGATCCTGATTCGCGGCTGGATCATCAGCGGGGCGGAGTTGGATCTGATCGCCAATTTCGGGCTCGCCTTCAAGGCCAACCGTAATACCAGCAAAATTCAGAACCTCGCCGGATTCATAGTCCTTTGGGCCGAGGAGTTCAGTGGCAGCGTTTGTAAAACTGACAGGAGGATCGCTACTAGCAGCATTTGTCAGTTCAAACGTAAAATCACTCGGCAGGCCCTCAGCAAAGTTGATGACCAAATCAGAACCATCGCCGTTCGCGCTGTTATCGAAGACGCTTAAGATCTCATCGGCTTCTTCCAATGCTGAAATGAGTGCTTCTGGAGTCGTATAAGTACCGCTGACAAAATTCGTTAAACTACCTGAAGAAACACTTACAGCTCCATCGACGAGCAAACTACTCGCGTCGACGCCTTCAACTTTCACGGCTGTGATCTGGATCGCATTAGTGAAAGCGACTGTCTCATTAGGAGTCGCATTCGTATCCGTCAGCGCAAAGGTGAAATCCTTCGCTACATCGTCAACGAAAGTGACGACAAGTTCAGAACCATCACCTGCACTGCTTCTATCGACAACGTTCTCAATCTCAGCCGCGACTTTGAGCGCATTGATCAGGGCGTCGGAATCCGCGAAAGAACCGCCCGTGAAGCCCGTTAATTCCCCCTCGGACACATCTATCGTATTGCCAGCCGAAAGCAAAGCACTCGCGTCTACAACAAGCTGACCAAATTTCAGCGTGAATGCCTCGCCAAAATTGGGGTCACTGGCATTGACGCGGTTTGGGCCGGAAAAAGTGACCGTGCCCTCATTACGCAGATAACCGGCTTGGGTACCAATCTCGTCGATAGCCTCCGCGCTCAGCCCGACCTTCTCTGCCCGAGCCACATAAACAGTTCCACCCGAAACACTCTGAAAGAGCGTCTTGCCATTGTCCGTGATAGGCATCAGCCGTTCGGAATCGACGCGTTGTTCGCGCACCTGATCATCGCCCCGGTAATCGATGCGTGCGATACCGGGACCGTCCGTATTACGGAAAAAGGGCGGCGCTTCGTCTTGGTAGCCACCAAACAGATAGTGATTGTTGCCATCGGTCGAGTTGGCTTGACCGATCAGAGTTTCGTACAGACCGCGCAGCTCGGAGGCAATCGACTTCCGGTCCGAGTCGCTCAGGATCTCGCTGGCAGCTTGGACCAGCAGGGTTTTGCCTCGGATGATTAGATCACTGGAGCCGCTCAGCACACTTTCGGTCTGGGACAGCGCATTTCTGGCGCTCACGCGCGAATCAGTATTCTGCTGCGTCGCTGTTTGGGCTTGCGACACACGCACTGCGCGCGAGGCGTCCTGGGGGTCGTCAGCCGGCGTCATCACGCGGCGACCACTGGCAATCTGTTGTCCGACCTTGAGGAACTGGCTCTGTTGCCGATTCATCGACGACAGGCTCTGCTGATACATGGTGACGGTGCTGATGCGCATCATGGCGAATAAACCTTATGATTAGTTGCGCAGGCCGAGGATGGTATCGAACAGCGTTGAAGCGGTATCGATCACTCGCGCATTGGCAGCGTAATATTGTTGGAAGCGGATGAGATTCGCGGCTTCTTCGTCGAGGTTGACGCCTGATTCCGACTGCTGCAGCGCTTCGAGTTGTTCAGTGATGCCCATGCTTGCGTCAAGATTCACCTGAACGATATTAGCCCGATTGCCGACATCGGAGACCATACCGGCATAGGCTTGTGTGAGTGTTGCGCGACCACCAACCAACTCCTCGGTCTGCAGGTTCTGCAGAGCCAGCGCGTTGCGGTTGTCGCCAGGGCCGGAGGCAGCCTCTTCGATTCTTAGCCTGGTATCTAGATCACCCGACCCTGGCAGACGATCGATCCTAAAACTGACACCGTCAACGGTGATGACGTCACCTGGTGCGAGCACAGCATCACCATCATCAGCAGAATTGCGGATCACGTTGTTGTCTACTTGACGTGTCTCACCATTCACCTGAACCTCGGTTGGAACCGTTAAAGAGGCAGGAGGAGGATCAGTAAATGTCAGCACACCCGCGTCGGAAAGCGACAGCTCATAAGCCGATGCACTGGCGGCAAAGGCATCGTCAAAGGCCCCATCGGCTGCAGTGAAGACTTGGGCATTCATGTCCCCACTGCTGGTGACGAACAGACCAGCCGCAACCTTATCCAAGTCGCTGATAACCGTTTCCATGCCACCGGCAGCGCGTCGCACTGGCTGTACTTCAAAGCGATCCCGATCAGCGAGGTTGTTAGCATCGTCAAAGGTGAGCACAACGCCGCCAAAGCTCAAGGTTGCCTCCGTGCCGTCGCCATTGGGGTCGGCGTAGCTCCATTCACTTGCTTCGAGCACTTGTCCGTTGTCTTTCCGTATTACCTCAAATCCATTTTCAAGGTCACTCGGGTCCGTCACCCGAACTGTATAATCCGTCGCCCGCAACTGGGCAAGATTAGGCTCGTCGAAACGGGCATCGGTAATCTCCGCCGTTCCGCTGTTGCGATCATTCGCGTAGGCGATGGGCTGGCCGATATTGAAAAAGTCCCCGCCTTGATCACCATTAAGGTCACGCCCTAGTCGATGCTGATCGTTGAAGCCGATCACGAGCGAGGCGGCGAGTTGGCCGATCTGGTTCTGCGTTTTATCCAGCGTCTCGCTGCGGAAGGCCATGAGCCCGCCGAGGGTGCCGCCGGTGATCAAGGATTCGTCGATCGGGATGAGGCTCGCGTTGGCGCGTTGGCTATCCTGATAAGCCAGCACGGTGCGTTGTGGATCGGTGGGTGAGTCGACCGCGTGTAATTTGAAGACACTGGTGCCTGTGACCAGTTGCTGCCCATTGGGCAGGCTGAGGTTATAGGTCTTGCCATCCTGGATGTTGAGCCGAACGTCCATGCGTTCGTTGATCTGCTTGATGACGTGATCACGTTGATCGAGCAGCCCGTTCGGCTCTCTCCCTAGGCTCGCGCGGACCTTGGAAATCTCGCCATTCAGTCTCCCAAGCTGCTCGGTGAGCGTGTTGATTTGGATGACTTCGTCTCGAATCTGGCCGTTGACACCATCCTGCATGTCCTTCAAATAGCCGTCGAAGGCGCGGAACTGGGAGGTCATGATGTCCGCGGTGCCGAGCATGCCCTGGCGCGTGGCGGGATCAGCAGGGCCTGCGGCGAGGTCTTGGATGCTGGAGAAGAAATTCTGCATCAGCGGCGAGAGCCCAGCCTCGCGGTCTGCCAGCAGATTATTGATCTGGCTCACCTCTTTCTGGTAAGCCTCTAGGCTGCGGGTGTTGCCGAGCGAGTCATTGAGCTGGTTGGCGACGAATTGATTGAACTGACGCTGAATATCCGTGACCTGCACACCACCGGAGACCCCGTTGTTGGCAAGCTGGGTGATCTCCCGATTGTAACCGGGTGTATAGACGTTGCTGATGTTGTTGCTCGTGGTCCTGAGGGCGGTCTGCGCCGCATTCAGGCCCGTGAGCGCGATGGAATAGATGCTCATAGTCTTCTCTTCCCGACCCCTGTTCTTCCCGACCGCGTTGACCCAAGCCCGGTCACTTAAGTTGATAACAAAAGATATCGGCAGAACCACGCCAAGCTTGAGGCGCTGTCGCGACTGGCTGCAGGGCGGCCGACTGAACGCGCAAGCTCAAGAGCGACGACCAAATCCGCCCGCTGCGCCAGACTTAAAAGCCTGGGATCAGCGGCGAGCGCTTGGCCTGTGCGGCCTCGGCGACCTCGCCATCAAAATGCCCCATGATCTTGATCAGTTTGTCAGCATAGGCCGGGTCCGTTGCATAACCACCAGCCTGTAAGGCGCGCGCCGCCTGGGCCGCATTCGGCGCCGTACTCACTGCTGCGTAGCGCGGGCTGCGGCTGATGAGGCGGCCATAGTCGATGAAGGCGGCTTCGTAGGAGTCGTAGACGCGAAACTGGTCCCTGATGCGCGTGCGTTGTCCGTTGAAGTACTCGTGGGTGGTGACCTCGGCGGTTGGCCCCTGCCACTGGCTGCCGGCCTTGATGCCGAACAGGTTGTGACTATTGCGGCCGTCGGCGGTGCGGATCTGATGCCGGCCCCAGCCGGTCTCCAACGCGGCTT
This sequence comes from Lamprobacter sp., assembly GCF_034860625.1. Classification (NCBI taxonomy): domain Bacteria; kingdom Pseudomonadati; phylum Pseudomonadota; class Gammaproteobacteria; order Chromatiales; family Chromatiaceae; genus Lamprobacter; species Lamprobacter sp. The sequence goes on along the minus strand of NZ_JAYESN010000020.1, from coordinate 52,074 downwards.
GCGCCAGGATCAGCTCAGCGGGTACGCCGGTGCGGCGACTCGCGGCCTCTGCAGGCGCCAACAGTGGCTGCAAGAAGGCTTGCACATGCGCGGGCTGATCCCGCACATCAACAGCGGTGATCGCGCTCAGGCGCGTCGGGCGTGGGTCGAGGGAGCCACTCAAGGCATCGAGCAGCCCCCCCGGCGAAGGCGCCCAGTAATCGGCTGAGCTGCCGGTTGCCTGGTTGCTGGCCAGGGTGCCGGCCCGATTGCTGGCGCTTTGGTCGCTAACCCTATCCTGATCGCTGAGCAGATCACCCGAGTGTTGCGCTTGCGCCTTGCCAATCAGCGGGCCGGTCGAGCGGCCACCCCAGGCCTCCAGAAAAGACGCCTCGGTGCCGGCACGCTCTGCCTCGATGATCTCGCCATCACGACCCGCAACATCCGCTGTTGGCGCTGGATTGACCGTTGCAGTCGGCGCGAAAAGCGCAAAGCGGCCGCCTGCTGTTGGCACCTGGGCAGCAACCCGGGGCTGCGTCTCGGCCATTGGCCGATGCGGATCATCACTGACTGCTGCCGGACTCTCTGGCGCTGAACGCGCTGTGCTTGGTTTCGCTGCTGACTTGACGACTTCAGCGGGGGCACTGCGCTCAATCGGCGTCTTCAGTCTACGCGGCTCGCCGCGCGGGATATGGGCGAGCAGATCGTTGCGATCATCAAGCCCTGAGGTTGCCGCTGCGGCTGCTTGCTGGGTCGTCACCGGCGCTGGCTGTCGCTGGTCGGATGCAAGCTGTTCGACCAACTGATCGGCCAGTCCCATACCGCGCTCGGCCATGGTCTGCGCCCATTGGTGGTCGAGCAGCGATTGATAGAATTCCATTTGCTTGCTGTTGGTGAGATCGCTGGTCGGCACGGTCGCACGCATACTCTTGATCATCGAATGCAGAAACAGCGCCTCGAACTGCTGCGCTGCCGCGCGCAGGGCTTCCGGGCTCTGCTCGCGCGCGCGCTGCTTCAGCCGTTGCAGCCCTTGCACATCAAGGGCGAACTCATTGGCAGCGCTATCGACTGGCATCAGATGATCTCAAGTTCTGCATGCAGCGCGCCGTTAGCATTCCCAGCCCTCAAATTAATGATAACGCTTTAATCACGCAGGTGTTTTAGCTTCAGCGAAGCGATGGAGAAATGCGCATCCCGTCCTTAACGACAATATTGCGCTCCCAAACAAGATCACCATAAATAAACTTAATCGTGTGATTTCCTGAAGGAATTGATAGCGTTGCAGGCGCATTACCTGAGTAAAAACCATCAATTTCGATTTCCGCTCCAATTACCTGACCATCAATCTTTGGCTCAAAAACAACTTTTGGTAACACAGCCGGTTCAACAGACTCTCTATCGGGCGCAGTTGACTGTGAAAATCTTTCGTATATATCCGCAGCAGCAATTTTAATGGCACCTTTGAGCAAGTCATTCATGAGCTGTGTATTACTACCACCACCACTACCGGTTTTGAGTTCTTGAATGCTGTTTTGAGCGATGGTAGAAAACTGCATTTTATTTGTACTTGCTTCTACCACTTTGACTATGATTTCAATGGAATGCGTGGTATTCTTAGTTGGCACGTTATAAGCCATAGACCTTGTGACATCCCTGCCATAATCTCCAACAAGGCCATAAACAAGATGAGTGGCACCGGTCATCTGCCCAAGCTGGGTTCCGGTCTGGCGTGACACCAAACCACTGTTTTGGAAATTTATTTCGCGAACTCCTTCTTCTACAGTTCTTCGGTCCACTATACTGAACAAATCGCTGTATTGCGATAATTCAGCAGCAAGTAGGTCTGGTGCTTTTATTATTTCTCTTCCGAGTGCAGAACTAACAGTTCTAGCCCTGTGATCAGCTTTTTCTTGACGATCCAATCGATTTCTTTGCTCTAACCTCTCACGTTGCTCTTTATTACGTGCTGCGCGTTCTTGAATTTGGGCTTTAGCAATTTGGGCCAATTCTTCTTGACTTAAAAGCGCCCTTTCGGCATCCGATAATACTGGCTCATCTTCATCTAGAAACTGTTGGTCCTGGTGCTGCAAATATTTTCTAGCATCAATATCAGAGGTTGTGAAATCCATGATAGCAAATACAATATTGCTAGCTGGCGCATTAAAGCTAAACAAAGCTAAAACAGAAAACAAAATCAGCTTGGTCACTTTATCTTCCCTCACTAAACCTATCGCCCCAAACATTCACTCATACTTGCACAGTATGATCGTGCACGAGCATCGACATCGAGAAATTCAGTCCCTCCACATTGATTAGCAGGCATAACTTGGCGATCTTGGGATATAACCGTCCAGGTACTACTATTTTGCGAACCGCTACCGCCACCATATGTACGTTTTCGCACTTCTCTCTCAACGAATGTAAAGCAGCAGCAGTCTTGATCAGCAGTGCTTGATGCAGAAGAAGCCCCGCAAATCATGCTGATGTGCTCTTTACTTAAACCCTCTTTAATATAGCTATATATTTCATCCTTAGTACAGTCAGCCTCAACTGCACCAATCCTGAAAAGAGAAAAAACCGCTATCAAGGTTACTATTTTTATGTTCATTTTACGTTGCCAGTTGTTTGCGTTACGAAAAATATTAAGTAAATTTAACTCAAACTATCTGCTATGATTCCACCCTTTAATTAGATCGATTCAAGTTCAGCACTAAGCGAACCTGAAATCTTAAGTGCTTCTAAAATAGCCATCAACTCCTGAGGGCTAGCACCCAATCCGTTCAGTGCTGCGATCACCCCACCAAGGTCAGCTCCTACAACATCGCGTAGGAAAACAGGATTATCCTCGATAATTATTTCAGTTTCTGGAACTACAGCAGTTACGCCACCACCCAATGGCTGCGGCTGGCTAACCTGGAACTGAGTTGCAATTTCTACCGATAAGCTCCCGTGAGCAACTGCCGCAGGCCGTAGCGTAACAGCACGATTCATAACCACTGTACCAGTCCGCGAGTTAAAAACGACTCGTGCTGGAGCCTCATTCGGTGTAACTTCGATACTTTCAACTCGTGCCATGAAGCCAAGACGTTGGTGATCGTTCGGCGGACCATTGAGTTCAATCACTCGACCGTTGACGCCCTTCGCCATTATACAGCCGAATTCTTCATTAATTGCATCAACAATCCGCTGCGCAGTACCAAAATCTGCCTCTTTTAGCACCAGCTCAAGCAGTCCATCCCTGGCATTGAAATCAACAGGAACACCCTCTTCCACAATTGCACCGCCGGGAATACGACCGCCCCCGAGTTGGTTGATCTGCACGGCATTACCACCAGCTTCAGCGCCAGCACCCGGCACCAAAAGATTGCCCTGGGCGATAGCGTAGATTTCGCCATCAGCGCCTTTGAGGGGTGTCATCAGCAACGTGCCGCCCTTGAGACTGCGCGCGTTACCGGTCGATGAAACATTGACATCTAGACGCTGTCCCTGCCGGGAGAAGGGGGGCAAATCAGCTGTTACCATTACTGCTGCAATATTGCGCAACTGCATATTAGTACCAGGGGGAACAGTAATCCCCAATTGCCGAAGCATGTTATTTAAGCTCTGACCGGTGAATGGCGCCTGCATGGTCTGATCACCAGTCCCATCAAGCCCCACGACTAGGCCAAAGCCAATCAGAGGATTATCACGAACCCCAGCAAAGTCTGCAAGTTCACGGATACGCTCGGCGGAGGCTGGCAGTGCAATCAAAACACCAAGGAACAAACCGCTGAGCAAGCAAAGGCGAAGGCTCGAGTACCAGTGTTGTTTAGTGGGCATGATGTGATTGTCGAATTGAGTCATGATTTTAAAATAGCATTCACACCAGTCGCGTCAGATTGGTGAAATATTTAGGAAAAACCGCTGCAGCCAGCCCATATGCTGCGCTTCGCTAATATAACCATCGCCGACGTATTCGATGCGCGCATCGGCGACCGTGGTCGAAGGCACGGTATTGCGTCCGGAAATGGTCAGTGGATCGACGACCCCGGAAAAACGGATATACTCGACGCCCTGATTGATGGCGATCTGCTTCTCGCCGTGTACCCTGAGATTACCGTTCGGCATCAAATCCACCACGGTCACGGTGATGGTTCCGGTAAAGCTGTTGCGTGCCTGAGATCCCCCCCGACCACTAAAATCACTGGCTCCACTGATATCAAAGCCGAGCTGCTCGAGCTCCGAGATTCGATCCGCGAGCGGCGCAGGAAGCTGCACTAAATCGACATTGGCTGACCCGCTCCGTGACGCATTCGAACTCGAATTCTTGGTGGCACTCACTTGCTCGTCGAGCACGATGGTCAGGATATCGCCCGGCATGCGTGGCCGGCTGTCCTCAAACAAGGGCCGAACCCCGCGGCGTTGCTGATAGATCGAGCCATTGGCCACACGCATCGGCGGTTCGGGAATCTGCACCGGCTGATAGTCTGGCACAACAGATCGGCGCGGAACTTGCGCGCAGCCCGCAAGCCCCAACAAGGAGGAGCACAACAGCAGCGTCGCGATCCGCGTGATCATCAGGTCACCAAGGCTCAATTAGAGCTGCGTGAGTCGTGCCAGCATCTCATCGCTGGTCTGCACTGCCCGGCTATTGATCTCATAGGCGCGCTGGGTGGTGATCATATTGACCATCTCTTCCACCACGTTGACATTGGAGGTCTCGATATAGCCTTGGCGCAAAGTACCGGCACCGTTGAAGCCGGGAAGATTCTCATTCGGCGGACCAGAGGCGGCGGTCTCCTGGTAAAGATTATCGCCGATCGTACGCAAACCAGTCGGGTTGATAAAGGTAGAGAGTGTGATTTGGCCAATCTCTTGGTCTGGCTCGTTATTCGGCAGGATCACCGTAACGATCCCGTCCGGGGCAATCACGACATCTAATGCATTAGCGGGCTTGATGATGGCTGGCTCTAGCGGTAAGCCATTGGAGTTGACCATCTGCCCGTTCTCGTTGAAGGTGAAGGTGCCATCACGGGTATAGTTGATGGTGCCATCGGGCATTAAGACTTGGAAAAACCCCTCGCCCTGAATCGCGAGATCATTCGTGTTGCCAGCCGCCAGGCTACCTTGCGTCATCTGGCGCGCAACCGCGATCGGTAGCACACCAGTGCCGATCTGCAGCCCTGATGGCAATCGGTCCTGTGCATTGTTCAGTGCACCGGGCTGGCGCAGATTTTGGTACAGCAGGTCTGCAAACACCGCTTGCGATCGTTTGAAGCCAGCGGTACTGACATTGGCCAGATTGTTGGCAATGACATCGAGCTTGGTCTGTTGCCCCTCAAGGCCGGTCTTAGAGGTTGAGAGTGAACGGATCATCGTGGCAGTGTCCTCGGCTGATTGTCTATGAATGTCTCCGCAGCAGGGCGCAAACCAGGATTAGCCGCATTCTGTTGCAACCGCGTCGAGCATTCAGTCTATTGTGAATACGCGCTCGTTTGAATACTTGGCTTGGTGCGAATGCGCCAACTTTACATTAGCCCTGCAGCGAAAGGATACTATTGGCACGCTGATCATTCTCATCGGCCGTCGAGATCACCGACATCTGCATCTCGAAGTGGCGAGCAACTTTTATCATTGCTACCATTGCCTCTATGGGGCTGACATTACTCCCCTCAAGGCTACCGCTGACCAACGTCAGAGTTTCATCCCTTGGCAGCGGGGTGACAAGACCCTCGTCGTTTTCCGGGGGCCGAAACAGGCCGTCATCGCCACGCAGCAGCGGCTGTAACTCAGGATCGACCAGCTTGATGCGCCCGATGTCAGCAATCGCATCCGGCCCTTCTCCCGCCCCAATGGCACTGAGGGTGCCATCATTGCCAATAGACACTTGAGACTCCAAGGGCACGATGATGGGGCCGCCGTCACCAATGACCGGGCGACCGGCGATCTCCAGCACACCATTACTGTTGACCTGAAGCTCGCCGCGACGGGTATAGGCCTCGGTGCCATCCTCGGCCTGCACCGCAATCCAACCGTCTCCAGCGATAGCGACATCAAGGGGTTGGCCGGTGGTGTTGATCGGCCCGCGGGTAAAATCGCTCCCTGGGGTAGATGCGACGGTCGAGACCCGTGATGGCGTTGCGGCTTCACCATTCACCGGCACCGCGCGCGCTGCGTAGAGCTGGGCGCGAAAACCGGTGGTGGTCGCATTCGCGAGATTATTGGTCACCACCGCCTGCTTCTGCAAGCCTTGCTGGGCACCGCTCATGGCGGTGTAGAGGATGCGGTCCATTGAGTAACGTCAGGCGACTGTATGGCTTACGCCCGCATCAACGGCTGATGATGCGAGCAAATGGATCAGGTGCTTGCAAAAATGAAGCCCTGATTCAGGGACTTTCAGATTAGAGGTTGATGATCGTCTGCAGCATCTCATCCTGGGTGCCGATCGAGGACGAGTTGGCCTGATAGGCTCGCTGCGAGACGATCATGTTGACCAGCTCTTGCGCTAAATCGACGTTGGAGTTCTCGAGCACCCCGCCCTCAATGCTACCGAAGACACCGGTTTGGGCCTCGCCAAGGACAGGCTCGCCGGATGCGTTGGTCTGACGCCAGGCGTTATCGCCATCGGGCTGCAGACCTTCGGGATTAATGAAATTGCTCAGCACGATCTGACCGGCCTCACGACGCTCCTCGTTGGTATAGATACGGGTAACCGTGCCATCTTTCTCGACCTCAAGGCCGATAAGTGTGCCTGAGGTATAGCCGTCTTGCTCTAGCGTGTTCTGCACCGAGTTATTGTTGAACTGAGTCGTACCATTAAAACCAAGATTGAATTCCAAATCAGCGGCACCACCTAGATCAAAATTAGCGGCAACCAAGGTGAGCGTGACAGCTTCTGGATCATTTGGATCAACGACAACTGTAATATCACCACCACCGGCAACAATCGGAACTGTGCCATCGTCAGGGTCAAACAGATTACCATTAGCGTCAAAATTCAATGTAAAGTCTGCGGTGCCAATATCAGCTTGAGCCCTGTACCCATCGACAGCTATTTCAGCATCCCAAACGTTGTTCGCAGTTTTAATGAAATATGTCGTTATTGTTCTTTCATTTCCAAGCGAGTCAAAGATAGTATAACTTGAAGAGAAATGAAACTGAATATTAGCAGTATTACCAGGGTTGGGATTGTTAGTGACAACAGTTGCTGTCTGCAGGTCATCATTTGATACATTAGTCCCAATGGTGGATGCATTCAGATTATAGATAGCATCAACTTCTGTTGTCGCATTGGCAGGAATGTCGTCCGGCGGAATCCGAAGTCGTTGAGGCGCACCGCCGGGAATAACCTCGGAGAATGGATCATTCTGATCTGACAACCCGTAGCCGGTCAGGAATTGTCCAGTACCATTAACCAGAAAGCCCTGAGCATCACGATTGAACTGGCCGTTGCGGGAATAGACGATCGCGCCATTGGATTTCTCTAAGCGGTAGAACCCTTCACCAGCGATAGCAAGGTCCAGATTACGGCCGGTGTTCTCTAGATCGCCAGAGCGGAAATCCTGCATTATGGCGGAGATATTGACACCTAGGCCGACTTTGCTCGATGCTCCTGCGAAGACATCAGCGAAAAGCACCTTACCGGTCTTGAAGCCCACTGTCTGCGAGTTGGCAATATTGTTGCTGATGACCTTAATATTTTCAGCTTGGGCGCGCAGGCCGCTCAGTGCTTGTGAAAAGCTCATCGGGTGTTCTCCTTATCGAATCAGGTTAGTGATAAACAGTCAGCGTAAGACAATCAGAAGCACTATAGAATTTGCCGGATGGCATCAAGCCCCACCCGGCCATAAACAGCACCAAGATCCAGGCTCACCTGGCCATTTTGATCTTGCGGCGTCATGCCGAGCACGGATGCATAATTCAACACCTCACCGGCAACGGCCTCATCATCGGCATCGACAGCCTCAAGCCTCACCGAATAGGCTCCGGACGCGGCCTTTATACCCTCACTAGTCATGCCATCCCAATAGAAGGCACTGACACCCGCATCGATCGACCCCGTATTGAACTGGCTGACCACCGCGCCATTCGCGTCTGTCACCGTGACGCGAACATTCTCGGCAGGGGCTTTGAGCTCAATGCCGAACGGCGTGGTATAAACCTCACCCTCCTCATCTTGCTGCAGCATGACCTTATTGCCCGGCACCATCACCCCCTTGCCGACGAGCGCACTGGCTTGCAAGGCCTGATTGGCATCGATCTGCCCGGTAATGGCCATGAGCGTTTCGTTCAGCCGCTCAATGCCGCTGACCATGTTGATCTGGGCGATCTGCGTGGTCATCTCGGCATTTTCGAGCGGGTTGAGCGGATCTTGGTTCTGCAGCTGGGTGGTGAGCAGCAGCAAGAAATTCTCGCGCATCTCATCCGACTGACTCTTACTCAGCGGCATGCTGCCCGCGCCCGCCACCGTGCTACTTTCGAGACCGTTAATCATCGTTCTAACCCTCTCCGATGGTCAGTGTTTTCATCATGAGCTGCTTACTGGTGTTCACGACCTCGACATTGGCTTGGTAAGAGCGCGAGGCGGAGATCATGTTCACCATTTCGTGGACGGGTTCGACATTGGGGAGGCTCACATAGCCTTGCTCGTCCGCAAGCGGGTTGCCTGGCTGGTATTCCAGCCGCATTGGCGCTGGATCTTCAATGACCTCGCGCACCCGAACCCCACCGATGCCGCGCGCGTTTTGCGCCAAGCTCTCGAAGATGACCTGCTTGGCGCGATAGGGTCCGCCATCAGGCGTCGTGATACTGTCGGCGTTAGCGAGGTTGCTGGCGGTGACGTTCATGCGCTGCGATTGCGCCTGCAGGGCGGAACCGGCGATGTCGAACACAGAGAAGATGGACATTCGATCAGACCCTTGGGCGTAAGTTCAGTCGGTTCGTCGGTTCAGTCGGCTGATTCTTGGCATCGCGCCTACTCAGGCTGCATCGCACCTTTCAGCCCTTGCACCCGCCGATTGACCAGGGTCAGGCCAGTTTCGTAGCGCAGTGCGTTATCTAGGAACTGCATGCGCTCTTGGTCCATCTCAACGGTGTTGCCATCCAGGCTGGGTTGTGCTGGCATGCGGTAGAGGAGCTCGTCCTCTTGCGTTAGTGAGCTCAGGGCCGGCCCTTGGCCCGCAATATGCCGCACCGAGGTGCGTGTGAGCGCCAGCCCCTGATAGGCGTCGTCAGCCGCGCGGCGCCCCTTCTCGACCGCCTTCTTGAGCTGGCTGGCAAAGTCAAAGTCGCGGGCCTTGTAGTGGGGCGTATCGGCATTGGCGATGTTGCTGGCCAGTACCTCGTGGCGCTCTTGACGCAGCGCAACCGCCTGTTGACCAAAATTGAAGGCTGCCGCGAGTTGATCGATCATCCGCGTTCTCTCTGTAGGGCTGTTCGCTGCTTGAGGCCGCTAGCGAGCGCGAGATTCAAGTAATCAGTGTAGGACATCAGTAGAGCATAGCCTAGCGAGCGCTAGGGTTAAGATATCAATAAGCGAGCGTTTTGTGACGATATTCCCATTTTCCCGCCCAGCCAGGGTGGCTAGGTTAACGCTTTCGATGACTGTTCCGCCATGGTCAGGTTAACCCAAGGCGCGCCTAGGTTGCCGCTCCGACGTGGCCGAAGACAGCAGCAGTGGCGGACTGCGTGGCTGCGGACTGAATGGCCGCGGGTGGCCTTGGCGGCCCTGCTGGCACTCAGCCTTGCACCGACCACCCAAGCGCGGGCAGAGGAGGCGCTGATCGAGGTGGTGCAAGCTTTTCTGCACCAGCAGTTTGCAGGCGATGATGACCAGGTGATCATCGAGGTGCATCTGCCGGCGGCGCAGATGCCACCCTGCAGGGCGCCACAGCCGTTTCTGCCCAACCGCTCGCGGCTGGCGCAAGGGCGCCTCTCGGTGGGCCTGCGTTGCGGTGAACAGGGCCAGCAGGTGCGCTACTTGCAGGCGACCATCCGCCGTTATGGCACCTACCCGGTGCTGAGGCAGGAGATCGCGGCGGGCACGACCATCACCGCCGCGCTGCTCGAGCAGCGCGAGGGCAACCTGAGTGACCTGCCGCGCGAGGCGGTGCTCGAGCCGGAATCGATCATCGGCCAAGTGGCCCGACGCGCAATCGCCGCGGGTGTTCCCTTGCAACAGCGCCAGTTCGAGTCGAAACCGCTGGTGCGGCGCGGTCAGCAGGTCTCGGTTGAGGCCCGCGGCACGCATTTCCGCGTTAGCCGTGAAGGCAAAGCGCTGGATACCGGCGGACTGGGCGACTCGGTTCGGGTGCAGTTTGGCAACCGCGATTTGATTAACGCGCGGGTGGTGGGAGAAGGCAAGCTGGTGGTTGATTTTTAGATCGCTAAAGTTCGATCGCTCGGGGCCGATAAACTGAGTAAGCACCGGCAATGAGGCCAGACCCTTGAAGATTGACTCCCATCATCCGCTATTCCGCGCCAGCCAGCCCGCGCAGGAGCCCTCCGCCAAGGTGCAGGGGCCCGTGCGGGTCGATGCCGGCAAGACCACCGATCCCGCGGTGCAGACCCATCTGCATCGCGAAGCGGCGGCCACCGATCAAGATATCAACCTGGCTGCGGTCGAAGCCATTCGTGATGCGATCCGCGAAGGCCGCCTAGAGATCCGCGCAGACCGGATCGCCGAGGGTCTGATCGCGAGCATGCTCGATGATTCGATCGGGGGCTAGGCAACATGAACCTTGTAAAGCTGCTAGGCCAGCAGTCTGAGGATCTGGGCGCACTCATCCGCCTCCTAGAACAAGAGCATCAGGCACTGGCAGTGGGGCGGATCGATGGCGAACTGCTGCAACGCATCGCGGCGGATAAGCAGAACCTGCTCGAACAGCTCGAGGATGCCGAACAGCAGCGTCGGCAGCTCCAGTCTGAGCTTGGCTACCCAGACGGCGACGCCGGCGCTCGGGAGGCCGCGCGCGCTGCCGATTGCCTAGGGAGCTGGGAAGCGGTGCGGAGCGCGAGCGAGCGCGCGGCGCGGCTCAATGAACTGGCCGGCTCCATGCTGAAGATGCGCCTCACACATAACCAACGCCTGCTGAATCTGATCCATAGCGTCGCCGAAAAGACCCTCTACGACACCCGCGGGCGGACCCAAGCCCAGCCCGGACGTCTCGACGCCTCCGCCTAGTCGCAAGGCACCGCCCTGTTAAACGCGCTTGCCTTGTCGCCTTCCAGCCACCGAGGCGCCCCGCAACAGGCCTCCATCAAGTCGAGCGCGCAGGCGAGGCGCAGCGCCGGGGCGACTTTCAGCGCTCAGCATCCACAGGAACGCGCTAGTCGCCTATACTCCCTTAGATGTCCCTCGCCACGATGCCCTCTATGCAGGAATCCGTGGTGGCGCTAACCTGTCCGGATTGCCCGCGCATCGAGCCCCGGTTTGGTGCGCTGAGCGCGTTGTCGCCCGTGCCGGGACAGGGCAGGATCGTATTAGCCGGGGAATATAAGGATGGCAGTTAGTTTGAACGGGCTCGCGGAACAGCCGGCCGCCATGATCAGTGGCTGGTCCTCTTACGGGACGGTCGAGCGGGATCTCGTGCTCACGGATGCAGACTTTCACCGCATCCGCGAGCTGATCCACAAACGGGCGGGCATTGTGCTTGCGGAGCATAAGCGCGAGATGGTCTATAGCCGTCTTGCCCGACGCCTGAGGCACTATGGCCTGACCCAATTCAGTGAGTATCTGGCCCGTCTGGAGCGCCGGCCAGACGCCAAGGAATGGGAGGCCTTCACCAACGCGCTGACCACTAACCTCACCGCGTTCTTCCGCGAATCCCATCACTTCCCGCAGCTCGCCGACCATGTTCGCGACCGCAAGGGCGCGATCCGTATCTGGTGCGCCGCGGCCTCCACCGGCGAGGAGCCCTACTCGATCGCCATGACCTTAGCCGAAACCTTGGGCACCCGCACCGCCGATGCCAAGGTCACCGCCACCGACATCGATACCGAGGCCCTCGCCAAGGCGCGGGCCGGCATCTATCCCATCGAGCAAGTCCACAAGATGGACGAGGCGAGAATCAAGCGCTTTTTCCAACGCGGCACTGGCAGTCAAGCCGGGATGGCCCGCGTGCGCCCTGAGCTGCGCGCGATGGTGGACTTTCAGGAGCTGAATCTGCTCACACCCGGATGGCCCTTCAAAGGCCCTTTTGATGCGATTTTCTGTCGTAACATCATGATCTATTTCGACAAAAAAACCCAGGCACATATCCTCGAGCGCTTCGCTCCGATGATGAAGCCCGACGGCCTCTTATTCGCCGGCCACTCCGAGAACTTTACCTATATCACCCAGGCCTTCCGACTCCGCGGTCAGACGGTCTATACCGTCGCCTGATCTGTTGAGCATCGCGCTCGCGACATGGTGCCCAAGCCCAATGCGGCCGGGTCTGTCACCGACCGAGAGAGGGGTGTAGGAGGCTTATTTTGAGCTCTACGAATAAGATTAAGGTGCTTTGCGTCGATGACTCGGCGCTGATCCGCGACCTGCTGAGCGAGATCATCAACAGCCAGCCCGACATGGAGGTGGTTGCGGTGGCCTCGGACCCGATTATGGCGCGCGATCTGATCAAGCGTCATAACCCCGATGTACTCACCCTGGATGTCGAGATGCCACGGATGGATGGCCTCGATTTCCTCGAGCGCCTGATGCGGTTGCGTCCGATGCCGGTGCTGATGGTCTCCTCCTTGACCCAGGCCGGCTCGGAAGTGACCCTGCGCGCCCTCGAGCTTGGCGCCCTGGACTTCGTCTCCAAGCCCTCTATCGGCATTCGCCGCGGCATGCTGAGCTACACCGAGGAGATCACCGAGAAGATCCGGGCCGCCGCGCATTCCCGCCCCCGGCAGGCTCCGCGACGCCGCGATCCCCCCCCCGCGCGAATCAAGGCGCCGATGATCTCGAGCGAAAAGCTGCTCATCATTGGCGCCTCCACCGGTGGCACCGAGGCCATCCGCCAGGTGCTCGAGCCCTTGCCGGCCAGTAGCCCAGGTATCCTGATCACCCAACACATGCCCGGCGGCTTTACCCGCTCGTTCGCCGATCGGCTCGATCGACTCAGCCAAATCTCGGTGAAGGAGGCAGAAGAAGGCGAGCGGGTGCTGCCGGGGCATGCCTATATCGCCCCTGGTGACCAGCATCTGAAGCTAGCTCGGAGCGGTGCCAATTATGTGGTCAAGCTCGACGATGGTCCGCCCGTCAACCGCCACCGCCCCTCAGTCGATGTGCTGTTTCACTCGGCGGCCCAGAATGCAGGACGCAATGCGATCGGAGTGCTGCTCACCGGCATGGGCAAGGACGGTGCCGCCGGTCTGCTCGAGATGCGCAATGCCGGGGCTCCGACCATCGCTCAGGATGAAGCCAGCTGTGTGGTCTTTGGCATGCCGCGCGAGGCGATTGCGCTCGGCGGGGCCTGTGAGGTGATCAGGCTCGAGGAGATTGCACCGCGCATGATGGCGCTCGCGGCCGCATCCGGTCGGGCGCAGCGGGTCTAGCGGATTCGCAGACTCGGCTCAATGACAAGATGAAGGGAAAGACCAGATGTTCAAACAGATTAAGATCTCAACCCAGATCTCCCTCCTCGTCGGATTGCTCGCCGCCGCCTTGGTGGCCCTGACCGTCCTTGGGCTCAACGGTCAGCAACAAGCGGTAAAGGGACTGGATTCGGTCTACCAGGACCGGGTGGTGCCCCTGCACCAGCTCGAATCGATTGTCGAGCAGTATGCAGTCAGTGTCGTCGACAGCTCGCACAAGGTCAATGCGGGTACGCTCAGCTGGAGCAGAGGCCGCACCAATATGGCCAACGCGCTGACGGAGACTGCCTCAGACTGGCAAGCCTTTCTGGGCACTGATCTCGTCGCCGACGAAGAACGCCTGGTTGCCGCTGTCAGCCCCCGGTTAGAAGCCGCGAATCAGGGCATTCAGGAGCTGCAACAGATCATGCAGCGCGAGGACAAGGCCGCGCTCGAGGCCTTCGTCAGCAACCGGCTCTATCCGCTCATCGATCCGATCTCCGAGGGGTTTCAGGATCTGATGACGGTCCAGGTCGAGGTCGCGAAGGCGACCTATGAGGACGCCTCAGCCGCGTATCAGCGCAGCCGCACGCTGCTTATCACCGCACTGGTCGTGGTCTTGGTCGGTAGCCTGCTGCTCGCCTGGCTGATCATCGCCGGCATCAATCGCCAGCTCGGTGCCGAGCCCTATCAGGTGGCGGAGATCGCGAAACGCGTTGCAGATCAAGACTTGAGCCTGGAGATCCAGACCAAGTCGAATGACGACAGCAGCGTGTTGGTGGCCATGAAACGCATGGTCATGCACCTCGCGAGCGTGATCGCCGAGGTGCGCCAGAGCAGTGCGGCCATTCATCTGGGCGCCAGCGAGATCGCCGCCGGCAACGCCGATCTCTCATCACGCACCGAGCAGCAGGCCTCGGCACTGGAGGAAACCGCCTCGAGCATGGAAGAGCTCACGGCCACCGTTAAACAGAACGCTGATAACGCTCGCCAGGCCAGCGGCCTTGCCCTTGAGGCCTCGGCCACCGCTGAGCGCGGTGGCGAGGTGGTCGATCGGGTGGTGAAGACCATGCATGGCATCTCGAACAGTTCTCAGCAGATCGCCGAGATCACCAACGTGATCGATTCGATTGCCTTCCAAACCAATATCCTGGCGCTCAATGCCTCGGTTGAAGCCGCCCGCGCCGGCGAGCAGGGGCGCGGCTTTGCCGTGGTGGCAGGCGAGGTGCGCAACCTGGCCAGCCGCAGCGCCGAGGCTGCAAAAGAGATCAAGGAATTGATCGAAGGGGCTGTATCGCAGATCCAGGCCGGCTCATCATTAGCGGAAAATGCCGGAACCACCATGGAAGAGGTGGTTGGAGCTGTGCGTCGAGTCACTGATATCATGGACGAGATCTCAGCCGCCTCCCAAGAGCAAAGCCAGGGCATTGACCAGGTCAGCCAGGCTGTGGGCCAGATGGACGAGGTCACGCAGCAGAATGCGGCCTTGGTGCAAGAGGCATCCGCGGCCGCAGCCTCCCTGGAAGAGCAGGCGAGCCGCATGGAACAGGCGATCTCAAGGTTCCGCTTGGAGAAGACAGCGAGCCCCGCTCGCGCCTTGCCGAGCAAAGGGCACAGTAACAGCGCTCAACCGCAGGCGCGGCAGGCTGCGCTGCCTGCGTCCTACCGGCTTGAATCCTCGGACAAGTCGGAGCCGCCACAACGTCAGACAGCAACAGCCGAAGACGAGTGGGAAGCTTTCTAGAAACGAAGCCTTCTAAAACGAATAGAGAGAATTCGGGATGGTAGACAAAAGCATTAATATACTGGTCGTTGATGACTTTCCGACCATGCGGCGCATCGTGCGCAGCCTGCTGAAAGAGCTGGGCTTCACCAACGTCGAGGAGGCCGAGGATGGCCAGGACGCCTTGAACAAGCTCAAGGCCGGCGGTTTCAAGTTCGTGGTTGCGGATTGGAACATGCCCAACCTGGATGGGATGGAGATGCTCAAACAGATCCGCGCCGATCCTGACCTGAAGGATCTACCGGTGCTGATGGTGACGGCCGAGGCCAAGAAAGAAAATATCATTGCTGCCGCCCAAGCAGGTGCCAGCGGTTATGTGGTCAAACCCTTTACGGCCGCCACACTCGATGAAAAATTGAACAAGATCTTCGAGAAACTGGGCTGGTAACAGCGCCCGCCGACCGTCCAGGATTACTGGAGATAGACAATGACCACGGAACAAAAACCGCAGGATGATCAGCAAGGCATGGACATGCTGATCTCGCGCATCGGGAATCTGACGCGCCTACTGCGCGACAGCATGCGCGAGCTCGGTCTCGACAAAGAGATCGAGAAGGCCGCAGAGGCTATCCCCGATGCCCGTGACCGGCTCAACTACATTGCCAATATGACCGAGCAGGCGGCCCACCGTGCACTGAATGCCATTGATCGGGCACAACCGCTGCAGGAGGAGCTGGAGAGCCGTGCGGCGGCGCTCGATCAGCGCTGGGCGGAGTGGTTCGCGGAACCTCATGAGTTGGACGCCGCCCGCGCCATCGTCGTGGATACGCGCAGCTTTCTAGCTGAGGTGCCGGAGAAAACGCAGGCCACCAACAAAGAGCTGCTCGACATCATGATGGCGCAGGACTTCCAAGACCTGACCGGCCAGGTGATCAAGCGGATGATGGAGGTCATCAAAGAGATCGAGAATCAGCTCGTTCAAGTGTTGATCGACAGCGTGCCAGAAGGCCAGGCGCGTGACGAGATGCAGCGCCGAGCCGATAGCGGTCGCAACGAAGGCCTACTCAACGGCCCGCAGATCGACCCTCATGCTCATGATGTGGTCGGCAGCCAGGATCAGGTCGACGCCCTGCTCGACGAGCTCGGTTTCTGAACAGGCGCTCGCTTGCCCCGTCGCTCCGCCATAGGCACCATCGCTGTTGCGCAGCCTGCCTCCCGTGAAGACCGGTGGCGCTTCACCCGCATGCTCGATGACCGGCTATGGCTGAAGACCAAGGCAACGACCAAGAAAAAACCGAAGAAGCCACCCCGCGACGCTTAGAGAAGGCGCGTGAAGAGGGACAGGTTGCTCGCTCCCGCGAGCTGACGACCTTCATGCTGCTGCTGGTTGGGGTCGGAACCTTCTGGGCTGGGGGCGCCATGATCTACGATCAGCTCGGGCTGATCATGGAGCAGGCCTTCCTGTTCGAGCGGCGCGAGGTCTTCGAGGTGCCGCTGATGCTGGTCAAGACGACCGACCTCGTCAAGCGCACGCTGTTCACGATGCTGCCGGTTTTCCTCTTGCTGGCGCTCGCAGCCCTGATCGCTCCGGTCTTGCTGGGTGGATGGCTGGTCTCGGCCAAGGCGCTGCAGCCACAGCTATCCAAGCTCAATCCGATCAAAGGACTCAAGCGGGTGCTCGGCGTCCAGGCACTGGTCGAGCTCGCGAAGGCGATCGCGAAATCGGTTCTGGTTGGCAGTATTGCCGTCACCTTCCTGATGGCCAACCGCGGGCGTTACATGGACCTGATGGATCAGCCGATCCAGCAGGCGCTGGCAAATAGCTTGGAATTGGCGGTCATGGCAAGCGCCCTCATGGTGCTGGCGCTGCTGGTGGTCATTCTCATCGATATTCCTTACCAGCTCTGGAGCCACGCCAAGAAGCTGAAGATGAGCAAAGAAGAGGTCAAGCGTGAGCACAAGGAATCCGAGGGGGACCCGCAGATCAAGGCCCGCATTCGCCAGCAACAGCAGGCGATTGCACGTGGCCGTATGATGAGCAAGGTGCCAGAGGCCGATGTCATCATCACCAACCCAAGCCGCTATGCCGTTGCGCTCCGATACGAGGAACAAGGCATGTCAGCACCTCGACTGGTTGCCAAGGGCGTTGACCAGGTCGCTGCCCGCATCTGCGAGATCGGCGATGCGCATGCGGTGCCTCGGCTCGAGGCTGCCCCGCTTGCACGCGCACTCTATCGCTATGTGGATCTCGACGCCGAGATCCCGATGGCGCTCTACACCGCGGTGGCCGAGGTGATGGCCTGGGCCTTCCAGTTACGGCAATTCAACAGCGCCGGTGGTCCGCTGCCGCCACCGCCGGAAAACCTCCCGATTCCGGAGGCACTGCAGGTTCCGGCAGACAAACCGAGCCCTGAGGCGCGCCCATGACCGCTTTCAGCGCACTGCTCGAGAAGCAGCCCTGGCTCAATAATGTACAGATGAAGGTCCTTGCCGGGCCGGTGCTCATCTTGCTGATTCTCAGCATGATGATCCTGCCACTGCCGCCGTTCATCCTGGATCTGCTGTTCACCTTCAATATCGCCCTCGCCGTGCTGGTGCTGCTGGTGAGCATGTTTACCCAGAAGCCACTGGATTTTGCGGCCTTTCCGGCGGTGCTGCTGTTTACGACGCTGCTGCGCCTCTCGCTCAATGTCGCCTCGACCCGAGTCATCTTGATGGAGGGCCATCAGGGCGGTGACAGTGCCGGCAAGGTGATCCAGGCCTTCGGTGAGTTCCTGATCGGCGGTAATTTCGCCGTCGGCTTGGTGGTCTTTCTGATCTTGGTGATCATCAATTTCATGGTCATCACCAAGGGTGCCGGGCGTATCGCCGAGGTCGGCGCGCGGTTCATGCTCGACGCCATGCCAGGTAAGCAGATGGCGATTGACGCCGATCTCAACGCCGGGCTGATTGGCGAGGACGAGGCGCGCAGGCGCCGCGGCGAGGTCTCGCAAGAGGCGGACTTCTATGGCTCGATGGATGGTGCCAGCAAGTTCGTCCGCGGTGACGCGACCGCCGGCCTGGTGATCATGGTCATCAATATCATCGGTGGCCTGCTGATCGGCATGATGCAGCATGACATGAGCTTCGGTGATGCGGCGCGCACCTATACGCTGATGACCATCGGTGATGGCCTAGTCGCACAGATACCGGCGTTGGTGATCTCGACCGCCGCCGGCGTGACCGTCTCCCGGGTCAACACCGAGCAGGACGTCGGGCAGCAGATGATCAGCCAGCTGTTCATCAATCCGCAGGTGATGATCCTGGCCGCGATCGTAATGGGCATGTTGGGCATGGTCCCAGGCATGCCTAACCTGGTCTTTCTGATCTTTACCTCTCTGCTTGCCGGTCTGGCTTGGTACCTGTTGCATCAGCGGGAAAAACGGCTGGTCGAGAAGGCGATCGTCGAGCCGACGGCAACCACCAGAGAGACCCCGGAGGCGAGCTGGGACGACGTGCAACTGGTCGACACCCTCGGACTCGAGGTCGGACATCGCTTGATCCCGCTGGTCGACCAACGCCAACACGGCGAGCTCCTCGGCCGCATCAAGAGCGTGCGCAAGAAGTTTGCGCAAGATGTTGGCTTCCTGCCGCCAGTGGTGCATATCCGCGATAACTTGGAGCTTGGGCCTAACACCTATCTGGTCTCACTCAAAGATGCCGAGATCGGACGCTCGGAGGTTCTACCCGGCCAATGGCTCGCGATCGATCCCGGCCAGGTCACCGGCAAGCTCGAGGGAACCCCCACCCAGGACCCAGCCTTTGGCTTGCCCGCGGTTTGGATTGGCAGCGAGCAGCGCGAGCATGCCCAGGTCTATGGCTATACCGTGGTGGATGCCAGCACGGTTGTCGCCACCCATCTGAATCACCTCTTACACCGGCATGCTGCCGAGATGCTCGGCCGTGCTGAAGTCCAGAACCTGCTGGACAAGCTCGGGGCCGAGCAGAAGGGGCTGGTCGAAGAGGTCGTCCCGAAGCTGATCTCACTGACCGCATTGCAAAGACTCTTACAGAACCTCCTGGCCGAAGAGGTTCCGATTCGCGATCTTCGTAGCATCCTCGACACCCTGGCCGAACACGCATCACAACAGCAGGATCTGGGCGAGCTGACCGCCGCGGTGCGGATCGCGCTTGGGCGTGCCATCGTTCAGCAGTGGTTCCCGGGGGAGAAGGTGCTGCGGGTGATCGGGCTGGACACCCAGCTTGAACAAGTCTTACTGCAGGCCATGAGTGGTAACGGTGCGCTCGAGCCAGGCTTGGCTGAGACCTTGATGCAACAAACCGAGCAGGCACTGACCCGCCAGGAAGCCGCTGGCGAGCCGCCCGTGCTGGTTGTCCAACACAGCTTGAGGGCCGTGCTCGCGCGTTTCCTGCGCCGACGCTTGCGCCATCTGATGGTGATGTCCCAGGCGGAGATACCGGATGATCGCAGCCTGCGGGTGACGCAATTGATTGGAGGCAGGTAGCGGATGAGCAGGCGGACCACTAAGCGGATGCCAAGGCCGACGACAAGGCGAATGCGCAGAGCAGTATCCACAGAGGGCGTTCAGGCGACAACTCGAGCCCGCATCACCCTGTTGGCGTTATGCTGGTTAGCATCATTCAGTGGCCCGGGCGCCTGGGCCGCGGGGAGTTGGGTCGCGACGGCACCGCCGCTGCGCGTGAGCATGGCCGAGCGGGAGAGTCTCTCGGCGCCGCTGCAGCCGCCGGCGTCGGTGCCTGAAGGCGAGATCCACAGCCTGACTTGGCGATTCACTGCCCCGCCGGGCGCCCGGTTGAGGGGGCGTCTGTGTCAGGCCGATCGCTGTGTCGCGGTGGACAGCATGCGTGGCAGCAGCACCGCGCTTGCTGGATACCCGGCAACGCTGCCGCTACGGTTTCATTTCGCCCTCGCCCCCCAGCAACAGCAGGCCGTGGTCGTGGGAGGCATGCAGCTCATCGTGAATTACCAATGATCGAAGATAAGGAAAGCGAAGAGTGCAAGATGAAGGGCACAAGATGAAGGGCACAAGGTGAAGGGCACAAGGTGAAGAGAGCAAGGTGAAGAGCGCAAGGCAAACGGGATGTATACTGCGAAAGGCAAGATCGACCAGCACGAACTCGTGACGCAGTATCTGCCGCAGGTGCGCCGGCTGGCGCTTGCGCTGCAGGTCAAGCTGCCGCCCAGTATCGAGCTTGACGATCTGATCCAGGCCGGCACACTGGGACTGCTCGAGGCCCTGGGGCGTTTTGATGCGAGCCAGGGTGCGAGCTTCGCCACCTTTGCCAACCAGCGCATCCGCGGCGCGATGCTCGATGAGCTACGCAGCCGCGACTGGCTACCGCGCAGCGTCCGCCGCAACGCGCGTGCGATGGACGACGCCATACAGAAACTGGAGCAGCGGCTAGGGCGCACACCCGAGGAGCATGAGATTGCGGCTGAGATGGAGATCGACCTGACTGATTACCGGCAATTGCTCAACGATACCAACAATGGTCAGTTCCTACCCTTTGAGGAACTCATCCAAGAGGGGATCGAGCCGGGAGCGGCAAACCGACCCGCCGACCCCTCGCTCAGTGGCCTGATCGATGACGAGCAGCGTCAGCGCCTGATCGAGAGCATTGAGGCCTTACCCGAACGCGAAAAGCTCATGATGGCACTCTACTATCAAGAAGAGCTCAACCTGAAGGAGATCGGCGCCGTGCTCGGGGTCAGCGAGTCACGCGTCTGCCAACTCCACAGCCAAGCACTCAGCCGGCTCAGGGCGCGGCTTCATGAGGCTGCGGCCAGTCAATAAACTGTTGCTTAGTTCCACTCATAAGTCCCCATGAATCCCTCTACCGTCATCGGCATCTTCGCCAGCATCCTGCTGCTTGGCACCGTTCTGTTTTTCACCGCGGAATCTCCCGATAGTTTTCTCAATCTGCCCGGCCTCGCCATCGTGCTCACGGGCACCATGGCGGCCACCTTTATCAGCTATCCACTACGTGAGGTGCTGCGCGTCGTCGGCCTGGTCGGCGTGGTGTTCCGCCGCGAAAACACCTATACCCGCGACGACATCACGGAATTGGTGGATGTCGCGCGCCTTTGGTTCAAAGGCGATGTCCGCGCGGTCGAGGCGGCGCTCGACCAAATGCGCAACCCCTTCCTCCGCAGCGGTATCCAGTTGGTGATCGCCAACACCAAAGAGCAGGAGATTTTCGACCTGCTCAGCTGGCGCATTGCGCGGCTCAAAGCCCGGGAGCATGCCGAGGCGCAGATCTTTCATACCATGGCCACCTATGCGCCGGCCTTCGGCATGATCGGTACCTTGGTGGGACTGGTGAATATGCTCGAGGTCATGGAGGCTGGCGACCTGCAAGTGATTGGGCCGCGCATGGCCGTCGCCTTGCTCACTACTTTTTACGGCATCCTGCTCGCCAATCTGGTGTTCAAACCCTTTGCGGTGAAGCTCGAGCGACGCACCGAGGAGCGGCTGATCGCGATGAATATGGTGCTTGAGGGGATCTCGCTGATCACCAAGCGCCGCCTACCCTCGTTCATTGAGGAGACCCTGAACTCCTTTGTCGCCACCTATCACGACGAGATTCGTGATCCGACCAAGCCCGGCATCAGTAAAACCAAGAAGAGAACCAGAAATGCTTGATCGAGGCAATCGGCAATCGATGCCGGAGATCAAGACCGGGGGTGATAGCGATGCCTGGCTGATGAGCTATCTCGATGTCTTGACCCTGCTCATCACCCTGTTTGTGCTCCTGGTCTCGATGCTGGGAACAGGTAGTTCCGATAGCACCCAAGCGCGCAATGATGGTGGTACAGAGCAGCATCAGCAGGCCGCTATCGGCGCCGGCCAGCTGCCCGCAAATCAGGGGCTGCTGCCGCAGCATAGCGGGCTACTGCCCCAGGATCAGGCCATTCAGACACTCGAACAGCAGCAATTCAAAGGCATGGAAGGCGTTGATGGGGTGAGTATCGCCGAGGGACAGGGAGGCATCACCTTGCGTCTCGACAACAGCCTCTTGTTCGCCAGCGGCGAAGCGGAGCTGACCGCTAAGGGTCAAGAGGTCATCGGGTCGCTGGTGCCGACATTGGAGGCGTTCGATGGACAGGTCTCGGTCGAAGGCCATACCGACAATGTCCCGATCTCAACGGCACGCTTCCCGTCCAATTGGGAGCTCTCCACCTCGCGCGCCATTGCGGTCTTACGTTATCTGATTCAATCCGGAATTCCAGAAGGCAGATTACGCGCCATCGGTTATGCTGATACACAGCCGCTTGAGAGTAATGACAGTGCCGCCGGGCGCGCCACGAATCGCCGTGTTGAGCTGTTGTTGAAGCAAAGTCTCTAATCTCGATCGATAACGATCAAGCTAGTAGAAGGGTGAGTCTCCCTCATGCGTCTTGACCATTTCCCCATTGGGTTTCGGATCATCGCTGGCTTTGTCGCCATGCTGTTAGTTGCTGTCGCGATCATCGTGCCCTACCTACTCGACCGGCTCGACGGTGTGATCCAGGAAGCCGAGCAGCGGGAGTTGCGCTCGCTGCACGGCAATCTCATGGCCACCCTCGACGCGGAAGGCCGCCGCGGGAGCGCCATGAGTGCGCTGGTTGCACTGATCCCGGAGGTTCAGCAGGCCTTTGCAGAGCAACGCCGCGACCGGCTTGCCGAGCTCTTTGTGCCAGGCTTCAAGACGCTGCGTGAGCAGTACGGCATCGCCCAGTTCCAGTTTCATCTGCCCCCTGCCACCTCGTTTCTGCGCGTCCATGGCCCGGACAAGTTTGGCGATGACCTCAGCGCCATCCGCCAGACGATCATTGAGACCAACCGCTCACAGCAGCCCATCACGGGCCTTGAGCGCGGTGTGTTCGGGCTCGGTATCCGCAGCCTGCAACCGGTGCAATGGCAAGGCCAGCACATTGGCTCGCTCGAATTTGGGATGAGCTTTGGCCAGGATTTCTTCGAGCGTTTTGAGGAACAGTTCGGCGCCGGTGCGGCGCTGCGACTGCGCGAGGGAAACGGCTTTACCACCTTCGCCTCAACCTTCGGTGATCAGCCGCTGCTCAGCAAGGAAGCGCTCGAGGCAGCGCTGAACGGTGAGCAACCGATCGAAGACCACTTCTACGAGGAGACACCGGTGGCGGTGATGGGGGCGGTCGTGCGGGACTTCTCGGGTCAGCCCGTGGGGGTGCTTGAGGTAACGCTAGACCGAACCTCGTACATTGCGCGGGCGAACACCGCGCGCAACGCCGCCCTGTTCATCATCGCCGTCACCATGGGCATCGGCATCCTGCTTGCGTTCCTGATCTCGCAGACCATTACCGGCCCGATCAAGCGCACCGCCGCGGCGATGGGCGATATCGCCGAGGGTGAGGCTGATCTCACGCAGCGCCTAGATGCCAGTGGCCAGGATGAGCTGAGTGAGCTTGCACGGCAGTTCAACGCCTTCGTCTCGCGCATGCAGTTAACCCTGCAGGATGTGCGCGATAGCGCGCGCAGCGTTTACGAGACCTCAGGCTCCATTGCCCGAAGTAGTGAGGACTTGGCGAGCCGCAGCGATGAGGCTGCCGCCAATCTTCAGCAAACCTCGGCGGCGATGGAGGAGATCGCTGCCACGGTGGCACATGGGGCGGATTCCGCCCATCAGGCCACCGCGCTCTCCGCATCGGCTAGCGAGGCAGCAACTCAGGGCTCAACCGGGATGCAAGAGCTGCGCACGACCATGAAGGATATCGACCAGGCGTCGTCGCGCATTACCGATATTGTCACCTTAATCGATGGCATCGCCTTTCAGACCAACATCCTCGCGCTCAATGCCTCGGTGGAGGCTGCCCGCGCCGGCGAGCACGGTCGAGGCTTCGCCGTGGTTGCACAAGAGGTGCGAACACTCGCCGAGCGCTCTCGTCAGGCCGCGCGCGAGATCCGCGATGTCACCGAGGAATCCGTCAAGACCTCCCGCCTCGGCCTGAACAAGGTCGAGCAGGCGAGCGCGGCGATGAACAAGATCTTAGAGAGTATTAGCAACGTGAATGACGTGCTCGAAGAGATTAGCGCCAGTACCCGAGAGCAGAGCTCAGCTGTGGCCGAGGTCAATACCGCGGTGACCGAGCTCGACACTGTCACCCAGCAGAACGCCGCCATGGTCAACCAGACCTCCTCATCGGCCGCTCAGATGCGCTCGCTTGCCGAGCATCTGAACGCCCTGATCGACGCCTTCGAGCTCGGCGCCACGGCTGAGGACGATCGCAGCCAGCGGCAGGCCGCTCTACCACATCGGATGACCCACTAACAGATGGACGAAGACTGCCTGATCAACGAGATCCAAGATCTCAATCTGACCTATCTGCTGCTGGCTCATCGCATGCTTCAGAGCGATCGAGCAAGCGCAATGTTTCGGCTCAAGATCAGCGATGAAATGGCCGAGCTTCTCTTGTCGCTGAGCGCGCGACAGCTCGCTAAACTATCCAGAACCAATCAGTTACTTTGCCGCTTCGGCTACGACGATGTCGAGCAGCTCCGCACCGTGACCCATCAGCCGCGTGAACAAGACCTCTCAGGCTTCCACTCGTCGCTACTGATGGCGTCTCGCCCGCACCGCAGGACCGAAGAGACGGGGAATTGAGCCATGTCAACAAAGAGTCCGGTCACCGAGATGCATCAGGTCCAGCTCGCCATGGAGTTGATCGAGCTGGGTGCTCGCCTACAAGTGCTGGAGACCGAGACCAACCTCAGCCGCACCTGTCTCACAAAGCTCTACAAAGAGCTCCGAGGCAAGTCGCCGCCGAAGGGCATGCTGCCGTTCTCGACCGACTGGTTCATCACCTGGCTGCCGAATATCCACGCCTCGCTGTTCATCAATATCCACCAACGCTTGCAGCAAGACTTTGGCTGTGACCGCATCGACGCCTTTGTGCGGGCCTTCCGGCTGTATCAGGAGCAGGTCCAGCTCAGCGGTCAAGAGCCGGTCCTCGCCCTCACCCGTGCCTGGACGCTGATGCGATTCTTCGAGAATGATCTGCTACAGTTAACAGGTTGTACCCGTTGCGGTGGTCAATTCATTGTTCATGCCTATGCACCCATTCAGGATTATCGCTGCGGTCTCTGTCACCCACCCTCTAGGGCTGGCAAGACGATGCGGCGCGCGGCCGCGGTGGCCGAACGCAAGGCAAGCTGAGCACAGTACCCTATGAGCACAGTCACCTAGCGAAGCAACATCGCTCAGCGCCAAATACATGCGCCAGCAGCCCCTGCCCCTTTAGCACTCAGGCCGGCAGAAGCAAGCACGCCCGAGATGGCGGCCGCTAGGGAGGCGGGGCAAGATGGTCGGGCCATCAGTGACAGAATGGCCTGACTCCAGTCGATCGTTCGGGAGCCGGAAACGCGGATGGATATCACCGATTTCTACGATACCTTCTTTGAAGAAGCAGAAGAGCTTTTAGCGGACATGGAGCGCTATCTTCTCGAGCTCAATCTCGAGGAGCCTGATGCCGAGCAGCTCAACGCCATCTTCCGAACCGCCCATTCGATCAAGGGCGGCGCCGGAACCTTTGGCTTCGAGGCCTTACAGAAGACCACGCACCTCTTCGAGAACCTGCTCGACCATGCCCGGCATGGCGAACTGAACCTGCGCCGCGACATTGTCGACATCTTTCTGGAAACCAAGGATATGCTGAACGATCAGCTCACGGCCTATCGCAATGGCGAAGAGCCCGACCAAGAGGCGTTCGAGCGCATCTGCAAGACCCTGCAACAGCTCGCCGAGGAAGAGATCAAACAGCGTGGCAATGGCGGTTCCAAGGAGCCCGCAGCCCAATCTCAAGGGCAGACAGCCGACCCCCCTGTTGAGGAGCATGGGGAAGAGGCCGCAGCGGACAGTTTGCTCATCGCACTCCTCGGGATCAGCGAAGAGAATCGCGTCCTTCTGGTCGAGGAGCTCGATCAGTTCGGGAAGATTATCGCCCAGTCCGGGGATACGAGCCGATACGAGGTCCAGCTCCAGACGACGACCAGCGCAGCCGATATCGAGTCGGTCATGTGCTTCATCATCGAGCCTGAACAGATCGAGATACGGACCTTGGCCGCATCGGATATGCTGTCCGATACGGCGGCGAAAACGCCTCCATCCGAGACCGCTGAGACCGTCGAGACCATTGCCGCCGCTGAGCGCATCGCAGCGCCCGAGGCGGCCGCTGAGCCAACCGCGGCATCGAATGCCACTGAGGTCGTCAAGCAAGCGCCGCCACCAAGCCCGCCATCAGCCCCCACAGCGAGCGAGCCGAAAAAAGCCGCCGGCAAGCCCGCTGCCAAGACGAAAGGTGCAGCGGAGTCGTCCTCGATTCGAGTCTCGGTCGAGAAGGTTGATCAAATCATCAATTTGGTCGGCGAGCTCATCATCACCCAATCGATGCTGGATCAGACCGTCAGCCAGCTTGACGGCATCAGCAACAGCGCGCTCGTCAATGGCATGAGCCTACTGCAGCGCAATGCCCGCGATCTGCAAGAAGCGGTGATGTCGATCCGCATGATCCCGATGGATTTCGTCTTCAGTCGCTTCCCGCGGGTGGTTCGCGAGACCTCAGCCAAGCTGGGCAAAGAGATCGAACTGCTCACCGAAGGCGAATCGACCGAGCTTGACAAGAGCCTGACCGAACGGATCATCGACCCACTGACACATCTGGTCCGCAACAGCCTGGACCATGGGATTGAAACCCCAGCGGAACGCGAGGCCTTGGGCAAACCGCGCGTCGGCAAGCTGACCCTCTCGGCCAAACATCAGGGTGGCAACATCATCATTGAGGTGAGCGACGACGGCGCCGGCCTAAATCGCGAAAAGCTGCTCGCCAAGGCCCGTGAGAATGGTCTCAGCATCGCTGATAATATGACCGATAACGAGGTCTGGCAGTTGATCTTCGCAGCTGGATTCTCAACCGCCAAGGAGGTCACGGACGTCTCTGGACGCGGAGTTGGGATGGATGTCGTCAAGCGCAACATCCAAGGCCTCGGCGGAAACGTACAGATCATGTCGACTGCCGGGCAAGGAACGACCATCCGCATCCTGCTACCGCTGACCTTGGCGATTCTCGATGGCATGTCGATCAAGGTCGGCGACGAGATTTTCATCCTTCCGCTGTCGACGGTGCTGCAGTCGTTGCAGCCAACGAAGTCCGATCTCTACGAGATGGCCGGTGAGGATCTGGTGCTGCGGATGCGTGACGAGTACTTACCCGTGATCGCGGTGCATGATGCGCTGGACGTGGCCGGCGCTCAAACCGATCCACTGCGCTCCATTGCCGTGATCGTTCAAGGCGAAGGGCGACGCTATGCCCTCTTGGTCGATGAGCTCATCGGCCAGCAGCAGGTGGTGGTGAAGAACCTCGAGACCAACTATCGCAAAGTGCCGGGAGTATCAGCGGCGACCATTCTCGGCGATGGCCGTGTGGCGCTGATCCTCGACATTGCCGGGCTCCACCAACTGAGTCAGAGCAAGAAAGCCGTCCGTCAACCGCGCCACCACAGATCCGCCCTACCCCTGCCTAAATCAACGGAGGTTGCCCTCTCATGAGTCGTCAAACGAGCGACGCCCTAGCTGCGACTGAGGGCGAGAACCAGCAGTTTTTAGTCTTCTCACTGGGCGAGGAGGAATATGCAATCGACATCCTCAAGGTGCAGGAGATTCTCGGCTACGAGAATGTCACACGCATCGCCAACGCCCCAGAATTCATTAAGGGCGTGACCAATCTGCGCGGGGTCATCGTGCCCATCGTCGACCTGCGCATCAAATTCCACCTGGACAAGGTTGACTACGACGGCCAGACCGTCGTGATCGTGGTCAACGTGTTCGACCGCATCGTCGGTATCGTCGTCGATGGCGTTTCAGACGTGATGACGTTGACGCCGAATCAGATCAAGCCCGCCCCTGAGCTCGGCATGAGCCTGTCGTCAGACTTCCTCAAGGGGCTTGGCAGCCTGGAGAATCGCATGCTGGTGCTGGTCGATATTGACCGGCTCCTGACCAGCAAGGAGATGGCCTTGGTCGAGCAGGTCGAACAGACCGAGCAGGTCGCCGAGTGAAACCATGCCCGAGGCGCTATCCACCGCCAACCTGTCCACCGCCAACCTCACCATCGCCAACAAGGTTTGCGGAGCACGCCTAGCAAAGGCGCTGCCTGGTGGCTTGTAACCATGACCATGCGAACAAGCTGGACGCTGGTGCTTGCCGCCTTTCTCTCGCTGATCGCCGTGCTCAGCCTGATCCTGCTCTTTGTGCTCGATCAGGCCGCAAGCACCATCGGTCTACTGGCCCCGCAGGCGGGCGATGTCGGCATCCAATCGCAGCGGACCTTTGCGGCGTTGGCTGGGAATCTTCGTCTCCTCGTCGGTGCCGTGCTGACCCTGGCCCTCTTGGTCGCCGCGATCGCGCTTTGGGGGGTGACGGCAAATGTTTTGCGGCCCTTGCAAAAGGTCGTCGCCGGCTTCGACGCCATGGCCTACGGCGATCTTTCCGTCCCGCTCGAACGCTTTGGCCGGAATGAGCTTGGCCAGCTGAGCGCGGCCGTCAGAGGTCTTCAGCAACGGCTGTCGCAGACCGTCGCCCTGGTGCGAATCAGTAGCGATGCCGTCCATCGTGGTGCAAAGCATATCGCCATCGGCAACAACGACTTCTCAACCCGAACCCAACAGCAGGCCGCGAAGCTGAAACAAACAGCATCGCAGATTGCGGCCCTAACGGCCTCTGTCAGGCAGCATGCCGAGCATGCACGCCAAGCTCGCCACGTCACCGAAAGCGCAGCGCGCACGGCGAGCACCAGCAGCGAAACCGTTGGCGAGCTGGTCTCGATCATGAACGAAGTGAGTCAAGGCGTGCAACGGATGAGGGAAGCCGTCAAGCTCATCGACACCATTGCCGCCCAGGCGAATCGTGTCGCACTGCTGGCCTCCGTCGAGGCGGCGCAGGCTGGCGACGGTGGTCATGGCTTTGGTGTGATCGCCGGTGAGGTCCGAGGGCTATCCAAGCGCAGTGCCGACACGGCGCAAGCGATCCGATCGCTCATCGAGGCTTCGACAACCGGTGTCAACGCTGGACTCGAACAGGCGGGTCGGGCGGGACGCTCCATCGATGAAACGGTCTGCGCCGTCCAACAGGTCAACAGCCTCATGGATGGGATCACATCGGGGTCCCGGGACCAAAGTCAGGGTATTGAGAAGATCAAGCGGGCGATTGCACACATGGATCAGTTCACCCAGCATAATGCCGACCTGGTTCGGCAGGATGCGAAGGCAGCGGATCAGGTTGAAGCCGAGGCAGATCGCCTGAAAAAGGCGGTCTCCGTCTTCAGGCTGGCCCCCGAGGTTGAAGAGGGATTTGCCGCCAATCGCTACGACGAAGCTGCTGAATGGATGCAAACCTTGACCCCGGACGATCTCGACTCGGCGTTTCGTCGCAAAGCCAAGCGCCGACGTGCCGCCTAGGGGGCCCTCGCTGCCTGCTGATCGGCAATCTGGCGAACCCAAACCAGCAGCTCGGCGATGACCTGGTAGAGATTCGGCGGAATCCGTTCATCGAGGTCCAGGTTCATCAGCAGCCCAACCAGCTCGGGAGCATCATGGACATAGATGCCTTGTCGCTCGGCCTCTTCGATGATGCGCTCAGCGATCTCGCCATATCCCTTGGCGACTACGCGCGGCGCCTCATCACCCTCCCGATAGGCGAGCGCGACGGCACGGCGCCGTTCGTCGGGGAGCGCTTCGCTCATGTCAGCGCCTCTGAGCCTAACGCGGACTCGGACGCTGACGCGGAGTCTGACTCAGGGGCAGGCTCGGATTTGGATTCGGGCAGGTCATGGTGAAGGCGGACTTGGACATTGGCGAGGCCCAGCGCGCCAAGACGCGATTTGAGCTGCTCGACGCCTTCGGCCAACGCAAACCGAACGTCCGGATCTTGGGCCGCAAGCTCGAGCTCGAGGCGCGCCTCCCCTAGCCAGAGTTTGACGCCAACCTCGCCAAGCCCCGTCACCTGCAAGGTCATATTTGAATGCCACTCGTTCGATCCGGACTCCTCTTGGCCTTGTTGCTCCTCCTCGGATGACCCTCGCTCATCCCGTTTGGCCGGCGGCTGTATCATCAGCGCCATAAAGATCCCGGTCCAGACGTCGCCCTCCCAGCGCAGCACCGGCGTCGCCAAGAGTTCGAGCTGATGGCGGACGACACCCTGCAGGCTCTCATGGATGACTTCACCCCCACGCAGACGCGCAGACTGCGTCGCGATTTCCAGGTTCAGGGCCTGCTGTTGCGCAGCTGCACTACTGTTGTCGCGCGCTTCGGCACCTGCCAAGCCCACAGGCGCGCCGGCAGGACCTGAGGGCTGAGCCGGCCCCACGGCTGATCCCTGGCCCGGTGCGGCACCCGGTGCAGCGGGGGCTCCTGATGAGGAACCTAGGGAGAGGCTTGCCCCAGCGGGAGTCCCTGGCGCTGCCGACTGCGTGCTCGAACCGGCTTGTGGGAGACCTGCTGTTGCCTCCCCGACCCGCGATAGACCAAGCAAGAAGGCTGGCAAGCTGGTTTTTAAGGGCGTTGGCGGTAGCGCTGAGGATGCCTGAGTGAAGCTCAAGGATCGCAACATCTGCGGCTCACGCAGGAGCTGCTCGCGCGATAGCTCGCCGCGAAACCAACGCGACAGATGGGACTCGTAGAACAGTCCGCTATCGCGCACCGACGACTGTAAACGGTCGGCGACCTGTGCAGGCGGCGGATGCTCAGTGGTCGGGAACAGGGGCTGCGCGACACGAACCGCAGAGGAAGGGGCTGGAAACCGCAACATCAGATCAGCAATCGAGCGCGCCGTAGGGGTAAAGCTGGTTTGTGTCGACGAGGGTGCTGACTTGTTGCCAGCCGGCTGTCGAGCCTGGGCAGCGCGTTCGTCCTGGGGTGCTCGCGCAGTCTCTCTGACCGGGGCATTGTGGCGCGCATCGAGCCGAGAATCACTGCGAACAGCAGATGGCGCATCCGTCGGCGTCATCGGCTTGACCGGCTGGTTGAGGTCACGGGGCGGTGGCGTATCGACCCGCTTCCCCAACACTTGATGCATCAGGGTATCGATCAGGGTATTGATGCCACTCACGTCGACGTGAAGCGCTGAGCGGCCTCGATGACCTCCGAGGTCCCTTGATAGAAGCTGTAGGTACGCGACAGGGCAAGCTGATGCCTTGAGCCCAGGATCATCTGTGTGAGCGCTTCCCGGCGCTCCATTAGGCGTTTGCGGATCTCCTGATCCTGTTCGACAAGTTGCTCGAGCAGTTCGATTTTGCGGTTGTTCACCTCTTGATCGAGGATCATCTGCTCATCATCCAAACCGCGCAGCGTTTCCATCTGCTCCAGATAACGGCCCTGGAGAGCGATCAGCGCCTCCCAGTCAGCCTCGCGCGCCGCGTTGAGCATGCGCGCCGAGCAGGTTAAGAGACACTCGTAGGCCTGCAGCAGTTCTTGCTGCCGGGATGAAGCCTCTAAAGGCGTCTGGCGAGTCAGGGAGACAGTCAACTTTGTTCAGCCCGCAGCTGCCTGCGTCTGCTGATCGCCGATCTCACGCCATGCGACTGCAACACCCTCCAGTAAGGCCTCCGCCTCATCCAGACTCTTTTCATCATTATGCAAATTCGCAGCCAGCAACAGACGGCTGATGTAATCGTACAGCGATGCCAAGCGTTCGGCGATCTCCCCGCCATGCTCCGCATCCAGAGCAGCCGCTAGACCATTATTGACAATGTCAAGGGCCTTGGAGATGGCCTTGCCTTTTTCTGGAATATTCCCGCCTTGCATCTGAAGTCGGGCCGCCCGAATCGAGGCGATAGCGCCGTCGAACAGCAGCACAATGAGTTGATGCGGGCTGGCCGACATGACCCCGCTTTCGACACCAACTCGCGCATAGGCCCCGGCCCCTCGGCCGTAAGCTGTTGCTCCGCGCATCACATTCATAGTTTCAGATCCCCGGTCTTCATTTTTGGCAGACGATTTAGGCTTTCTTTCGATAGTTGGTCATCATTGAGTTGAGGGCTTCGAACTGTTGCGTCAGATAGGTGCTGGTCTGATTCATCTCGGCAATCATCGAGTCGAGTTTCCCGAATTGCGTTCGATAGCGCGCGATCTCCCGCTCAATCGAGACCTCCATGCGTGCGGAGCGTTCACTGAGGCTCGTAATCCGCGATTCCACGCCGCTTCGAGCGTTCCCTAGCAGGCCGCGATCACCGAGCATCTGGCTCAACATGTCGCTTAGACCTCCGGCGAAGCCAACGTCCTTGCTCTCGCCGGCAAAGAAGCTGGTCAAGGCCTCGCGGTTATTGACGATAGCGTCATCGAGGGCCTCTGCATCAACCTCAAGCCTGCCGTCACGCTGCAGGCTGATGCCGAGATCGGATAGGGTCCGAATCTCACCCTCAGACTGCGCGCCGCCAAGCGCAGAACGCAAGCGCGATTCGATGGTACGCAGCGCACTATCGCCGAGCAGCTCGCCAGCGGTGCTAGTGTCGCCATCGAATTTGGTCAGGTCGCTCTTGGTCGAGTGGAAGGCGTTATAGGCGTCGACGAAACCGTTGACCGCATCGCGCACGCCACGATTGTTGCGCTCGACGAGGACAGTCGAATCGCCTTCCTCGGCGATGCTCAACGTCACACCTTGGATCGCGCCTTCGACCTGATTGCTCTGGCTGCTGATGTCGATGCCATTGACGGTTAGGGCCGCATCCTCGGCAGCGACGGTTTCCCGCATGCCATCGTACGGTTCAACGTAGCCACCATCCGGCTCCTCCGTGAAGTTCAGGCGCGCATCACCACCCGTAAAATTGATCGATTGGATCGCCGCATTGGTGCCGGTATCGTTCGTCGCGAGCACAAGGCGATAGGGATTGTCCTCATCACCATCGTTGACGATGCTCGCAGTCATCCCAGAGCCTGCGGCATTGATGCTGTCGCGGATAGCCTCGAGGCTAGAGCCCTCCTCCACCGTCACGCTAAGAGGATCAGCGTCGCCGGCCTGGATCGTCATCGTTCCGGCGGAAAAGGTCTCCCCCTTGGCGAAGCCACCGGTCGCGATACTCTGGGCGCGCGCCAGCGTAGTCACGCTGACATCGTAACGCCCTGGCACGGCGTTGGAATTCGCCGCCGAGGTAATGCTGGTGCCCTTGACCGAGCTGGAGAGGCTCTGGAATAGCTTCGAATCATTCAGCTTGTCGGCGGCTGTTTGTAGCGCCGAGAGCGACCCTTGTAGCTGACCGTAAGCGGATAGCTTGGCTTCCTGCGCCGCCTTCTGTTGGGCAATCGGCTGAAGCCGACCGCGCTCGGCGTCGCGTAGCTGATCAAGCAGCCCGTTGAGATCGAGACCTGAACCGATGCCGAGTGATGTAATGGTAGACATGACGACTCCTTAACTGATGTCCTGGGAATGTGCTTAGCTGACCAAGATGCCCGCCCTGCCTGCGGGCCGCCTTATGCCCTGCGGGCCGCCTTATGCTTAGGGCTTTATGCTCAGAGCTTTATGCTTAGGTTAGTAGGATTATCGGCAGATGCCATGGGGACTTTAGGCCGAGACTGGATCATCCGATCAAACTGTGATCAGGTTCAAAGCGGCACCACGACCTCCTCCAACGGCTTGCCAAGCCGCAGCACCGCCGCGTCACGCAGCACCTCGCCGAGCGCGTCATCCGGAGGTTTGGCGGTGTCCGTGAGCTGCACCTGCACCGGCTGGCCCTTGGCATCGAGTCGCTGAATCCAAGCCAGTTGCCCTGCCTCGAAACGGACCAAGGTGCCAATCGGCAAACGTCCGAAGAGATTGAGATAACGCCGGACCCAGCGCTGATCGAAGCGGTCGGACTGGCTGACCAGGTGCGCATAGATTTGGTCCATGCTCCAGGCCGGACGATCGGGCCGATCTCGGCGCATGGCATCGATCACATCGACGACCATCGCCACACGAGATAACTCGCCCAGCTGCTCGCCCCGCAGACCCAGCGGGTAGCCGCTCCCATCGAGCCGCTCATTGATCTCCATGACCACGCTCTTCAACACGCTGCTCGCCAACCATTGGCAGCTCTCAAAGCTCGGCCTGAGCTGCTCGACATGGGTACTCAGCAAGGCGCGCTGCTCCTGATCCAGCGCTGTCGCGGCGCGGAGACCATCGGGCAGAAATACCTTGCCAAAATCATGCACCATTGCGCAAGCCGCCACCGCCTTGCAGGCATCGCGCGGCATCTTGCTAGAGACCGCGAGGTCGAGCAGGCCAACGGCAACCGCCAGGCAATGACGCACCAAAGCGGCCTCTTGAAACAGACAGCGGGCTGCGAACAAGACCGCTTCGCGATCCTCCGCATGCAGTACCAGGAGACGATCCGCGTGCCTGGACAGCTGGACCGAGTCCAACCGATGTTCATTAGGTAGCTCGAGCAGTTGCGCATCCAAGTAACCTGCCACACGCGCAAGTCGTTTGGTCATGGGAGTGGCATAGCGTTGCGCATTGCGTCTGGCTACCGGCGGCGGCGCTTTGGGATCGGTCTGGAACAGCAACGACCGCAGCAAACCCTCGGAACCACCGGCTGATTGGCGCGCCGTTTCACGTTCGATCTCACGCACAAAGAGCCACAGCTGACGCTCCTGCTCGATCGAGGGCGTATTGAACCGAAAGCCCACGCAGATGACTTGCCGCTCGACATCGATGCTGTAATGCTTTGCCTCCCCCTGGATGGCAAAACGCGAGCCGTCGGGGAAGCAGAGCTCGATCTCAAGCGGTAGGGAGGAGGCCAACATGTTCGCACTTGAGACGGGCATTTCGACCATGCAGCCGTCCAGCGAGAGATTTTTGAGATCCCCCTGAGAAGTCGTACCCTCTTCCTGGTCGCGCAGGATGGCGCCGACCTCCATCCCCAGCCGCAACTTCGCGCGGAAGTTTTCGCGCCGCTGCAAGACCTCTAAATGGAAGGGATAATCACAACGGCACCTCAGGCGTCCCTGCTGCTGCTCGCAGGACTTGCACACCAAGACCGGGGTGCGCAACATCATCCCGTTGGCCTCACCAACCAAACGAAACGGACGCCCACGCTGAAGCGGCCCTGCCAATTCGCGGATCGCGCTGATATCGAGCAGCAGATGATCCCCAAATCGTTGGTCGGCGACCAGCACCGGCAGGGCCTTGCCTTCAGAATTCTCGAAGACCAGGGACGCGCCGCCGGGCGCACTCAGTTGACCCAGCAGCGCTTCGATCTCGGACGGCTTATGCACGCTCGTGTAGCCGTCCTGCGGTTCTTTCATAAGATTTCCCACCTCGCTACGGACTGGTCGCTTGAGCAACGCGCTGTCAACGCCTGGCATCGCTGCTCTATCACTGCACTTATCGCTGCTCTAGCTGCTCTATCGACTCAAACTGCCCCGCCGGCGAAAAGCGTAATCGGTAGATACCGTGCACGCCATCACGCGTCACCACATGGCGAAGCGCGGCAGCCGGAAACACAACGCGTCGGCCATCAAGACTGCGCGTGTAAACATGCTCAGCCCGACCCTCATAGTGGCTCAGGCAGGCATCGGGAGAAAGCTCGATGATGACATCGACGCTTGGCATGGTGGCAGTTTGTTGCTTGGACTCGAGAAAGATCGCCGACCCGCCCTCATGATGATATCTTGATGCCGTTGTCGACGCGAAATGCACCGACCGATTGATCCACGTCAGCCCGTTTTGTTCAAGCGCGCCGGTGTTTGGACGATGATTGTAGAAGAAACCTCTGCTTAGGAGGTGGCATGGCAGTTGCGTTGCCCTGGAGTACAGTGCGTTATGAAACTGACGATCAAGAGCCGCTTGGCGTTGTTGATTTTTATCCTCCTCGCCTTCCTGCTCATCGTCGGCGGCTTGGGCATCAATGGCATGCAAGCGTCGAACCGTGCACTTGAGGGCGTGTACGAGCAGAATCTGGTTCGCTCGCAGGAACTTGGACAGATCGAGTCCTTGGTCCGAAACATCATGATGGAGCTTTTCCTGTCGTCCCAGCATGCGCCTGAACTGGCGGTGAGCGCACTGCACGATCACCCGGTCACCATGCACGCGGACAGCATCGAACGCGACCAGAAAACGCTCGCTGGTCTCTTGGACGACTACCGGGGGGCGATCATGAGCAGCCAAGCCCAAGCCCTCGTCGAACAGTTCGATGCCCTGTATCAAAAGCTTGACTATAACGCGGTGCAGCCAGCCGTGGAACTCTACGCGGACGGTGAGTTTGCCGGCGCTGATTTTGTCGTCTTCATCGAGGGGTTGCCGGTCTATCGTGAGCTGAGCCAAATCCTCGGTCAGATGCTCAAGCTCGAGCAGCAGACAGCTCTGACAGCCTTCCAAAGCGCCGAGGCCAACTCGCTGTCGATGCGCAACCTGATGATCGGCGGTCTTGTCGTTGCCGTGATCCTGGGCGCCCTGCTTGGTTGGCAGATCATCCTACGCATCACTCGGCCACTGGCTAACGCCCAGCAGGTGTTCCTCGAGATGTCCCATGGCAATCTGACCAACCGCATCGATAGCCATGGCAAAGACGAGGTCGGCAAGATGATGTTAGCGCTAGCCGATACCCAGGATAAGCTGCGGGATCTGATCATCAACATCCAAAGCTCGGTGGAATCGATCTCCACCGCGGCCACCCAGATCTCGACGGGCAACACCGATCTGTCGCAGCGCACCGAGCAACAGGCCTCAAGCCTCCAAGAAACCGCGAGCAGCATGGAGCAGGTGGCCTCAACCGTGAAGCACAACACGGACAATACCGCCCAAGCCAACCAGCTCGCGACTCAGGCCAACACTTCGGCCGGCGCGGGTGGTGAAAAGGCCGAGCAGGCCGTTGGGAAAATGCGTGAGCTGACCGAAAGCTCCGAGAAGATCAGTGGGATCATCTCCCTGATTGACGGAATCGCCTTCCAGACCAATATCCTGGCGTTGAATGCCTCGGTCGAGGCCGCACGCGCTGGCGAGCAAGGACGCGGCTTTGCCGTGGTTGCCCAAGAGGTGCGCAATCTCGCCCAGCGCTCAGCGGATGCCGCCAAGCAAATCCAAGATTTGATCGCACTGAATGGCGAGGTCGTCCAGCAAGGCCGAGTGCTGGTCGAGGCCGTTGGCGAGTCAATGAATGAGATCGTCACGCACAGCGCGAAAGTCTCGGAGCTCATGGACGAGGTCAACCGGGCCTCCAACGAGCAGACCATGGCCATCGACCAGGTGAGTGTTGCGATTAGCCAAATGGATGAGGTGACTCAGCAAAACGCGGCCTTGGTCGAGCAAACGGCGACCGCCTCCGCCTCGTTGGAAGAGCAATCGCGTGAGCTCGCTGATGCGGTGGCCTTCTTTAAAGTGGGCAAATCGTCCAGGACGAGCAACCCCGCCGCCGCACTTCCGTCAGCGAACCCCCCACCGAAACGCTATACTTCTTCACCTGCGGCACTCGCGGCTCCAGCGCCCAAACCCAGCCCAAAGACGCCAGAGCCCGCCACCCACAGCGAAGACGACTGGGAAAGCTTTTGATGTACCTGGAATAACACTCAGGTTCTCGATCTGGAATTGAGGATCATCCCGTGATCAACATGCCTGCTGTCAGCCCAATTTCTTCGATCCCCTCCACCGGGAACCTGGTGAACGGCAGTGTGACCCCCAATAGCCCTGGGTGGCGTCCGAGCATTGATGGGGCGAAGACAGCTCTAGGACAAAGCCAGTCAGATGGGGCAACCAGCGCCACCGAGGAAACCGCGCGCGTAGACCCTGTCGGCGAAACTGCGGCGAGCAGCAAGACGCAACCCAATGCCCTGAGCGAAGAGCTCTCGCCACAAGAGCTGCGTCTCATCGATCAAATGAAGCAAACGGATCGCGAGGTGCGGCAGCACGAACTCGCGCATCAGATTGTCGGCGGCCCCTATACTGGAAGCGCTCAGTACGAGTATCGGATTGGACCTGATGGCCAGCGTTACGCCGTGGCTGGCAAGGTCTCGGTTGACTATGGCCCTGTCACTGGCGACCCCCGGGCCACGATCGATAAGATGCAGATCGTCATCAGTGCCGCCCTCGCGCCCGCTGACCCCTCGCCGAGCGATTATCAGGTTGCGGCACGAGCCCGGCAGTACCTGCTGATGGCCCAGCTCGAACTCAGTCAACAGCAAACAGAAACCGTCAACATCGCAATCCCTGAAAGGGCCGCGGCCAATGATGACGAGTCAGAAGCTATCCCGCTGAGTCGAGACCCTCGCGTCGAAGAATACAGCCGCATTGCCACCACGACAGGCCAGGGTGCCGAGGTAGCACAGGCGATCCTACGGAGCGTCGCCTAGCGAAGATGACGCCGGGTCTGATGGCTTCAGCCTGATGCCCATCGATAGGCACCGATGGGCAGGAAAAGCTGAATCAATTCGCATCCGGACCGAGTCCCGCCAAGGTCTCCTCAGTCACTGGATTGCGCTCTACATCCAGAATGCGCCCGCCAATCCCTGCAGCCCGCCGGGTGAAGGCAACCATGGTATCGGGACTACGGGCTAAGCTGCGGGAATTGATAAATTTAATCAGGATGGATACGCCGTCAACCGGCGGATGTCCATCGGCATCCAGATGCAATGGCGGTAAGGTCCCCGGTGAGGAGGCGTTTGCGACGGTCAGTGGATAACCTTCGGGGCCGGGTGGGATATGGTAGATACCGAGTGCGGCCTCATAGAAGGCATTGGTGTCCTTGAGCAGCTGACCAAGGGCTCGATTCGTCTCAGGCCCAGGCTCATCGAAAACCACGAAGAGATAGCGTTGCGTCTTGTCGGCGTATTTCTTCTTGCGTTCTGCTCGCGTCCGTGCCTGCCCTGAATTAGCCGACTTGGCGGGTTGCGATGCCGCCGACAGCTCGCTCGCCTCCTGATCCTCGTTCTCATCCTCACCTTGGACGTCTTCATCTCGATGCTTGAGAACCGAGAAATAGAAGACCGCTAGGGCGACTAAGCCGAGAACGGCGGCGGCAGACGCCAGCAAGATGGCAAGGCTGGTTTCATTCATTCAGCTACTCCTCGAAGGATGGGCTATTGTTGCAGAAACAGGCTCCTTCCTCCATCAAAGCTTAACCCAAAAAAAACGCCTTAGCTGCCCATTTGGCGACGCGCGATGCAGGCTCGCCAACAGCAACACAGCCAGCCACCAGACAGGGATGCTTTTTCGATGCCCAGTCCGATACCCAGTACGATGCCCAGCACTCAGCGGTCCACTCAGCCTGGCGAGCCCCAAACTCCTGCACAAGTCATGCGCTGCCCTGCTCCATGGAGGGTGCATGCACTCCGACTCCTGGCTGCAACCGATGAACCGAGCAGCCTGGCGGAACTGGCAGAGGCCATCGACGCCGCCGCGCGCCGGCCAGAGACGGACTGGAGCAGCCTACTGATCATCCCTGGAGCAGCAGGCCCCGCTGCAGCAGTCTGGGTGCAGCCACAGCCAGGCAACACCGCTCGGCTTTGGCTTCCTGCTGACTCCTCTAATCAGTCTGATCAGCCCGGTCAGCCCGGCCGCTCCGAGTGGGGCCCGATCCTCTTGCGTGGTGCGAGGCAATGGGCGGCCCGCCAGGGGCTTAGCATCGTCCAAGCGGTAATCGAGACCGCTGATGAGGCTGCTGCCTTGCTGCTGCGCGAAAACGGCTTTCCGTTCTTGGTGGACCTACTCTATTTAAGGGCCGACACTCGATTATGTGCCGACATCAGCCCGCATAGCCCGCATAGCCCGCATAACCGCCAAGATGCGCCAATACCCACCAGACACCCTGATGCCTCGATCGAATCCATTGGTCAACTGCCCTCATCGCGGCTGCTCTCGCTGATGACTCGCATCGAAGACGGCTCGCTAGACTGCCCTGGTCTGCATGGCGTGCTCTCTCCTCTGCAGGCCATCGATGGGTTTCAGCAGCAGGGCCAGTTCACACCTGAGCATTGGTACATACTCGGTTACAAAGGCGAGGACGCAGGCTTACTGCTCTTGGCGCAGCATCCGCCGACGCACTGCTGGGAGCTGATCTACATGGGCATCGTCCCTGAATGGCGCGGCCATGGATTAGGCAGGCTATTGGTGGCAGAGGCACTAAGTCGAGTCCAACATCGGGGTGCTGAGCTCCTGCTCTTATCCGTGGATGTCCGCAATCAACCCGCTCGCCTGCTCTATGAAACGACTGGCTTCCAAGTCTACGCCAAGCGCAGCCTCTATGCCTGGACTCCCAACGGCGAAGAAGACCAAGGCATCAGGCTGCAGACCGGCCAACCACATCCATCACTCGACTGATCACAGGCTCTCAACCCGCTCGATGAGCCCGTCGCGATAGAGCCCCAGCAGCAGCGCGACCCGGCAGTTCATGTCCTTGAGGCTGCCGTCAGGCTTGCGCCAGTCGAGTGCCTCACACACCCGGTCGCTCAGCCGCTGGCCCCGGCATGCGTCTCAGGATGATGAATCTTGGGAGAACCTGCAATCGCGGGCCTTGGCCATCGCTCAGCAGGTCGATACCGGAGAGGGCGAGACGCTCCCCGAGGCCGACTTTCATCTGAGCTTCACGGATTCGGCACAGCTGTTCTCTGAGCTCACACTGGCGCGCCTGGCACTGCTCGAGCAGCTCAAGACGCTGGGTACAGCCTCGATCCAAACGCTGGCCGAGCAACTGCACGCCGATCAAGGCACCATTCGCGCCGATATCGATCAGCTTTTGGACTGGGAGCTGATCGCGCAAGCGCGCGACGGTCGGCTCTCTATCCCCTGGGACGAGATACAGATCCAGGTCACGCTTGGCAATGCTCAGGCAGCCTGAGCCGAATCCAGTATCGCAGCGGCACCTTCATGGACCCTAAAGCCTATCAGCGCTCCCCATTCGCCCTGGTCAACCCTCAGCAGTGATCCGCGCGATCAACTCCCCGCGCACCCGCTCGGCCTGGTCGTTGGCGACTTGGCAGGTGCCGGCGGCGTTGTGACCACCGCCGCCGTATTCCAGCATCAGGCTGCCGATGTTGGTCTTTGAGCCGCGGTCGAGGATCGACTTGCCGACTGCGAACACCGTGTTCTGCTTTTGCCGTCCCCACAGCAGGTGCATGGAGATATTGGCCTGCGGATAGAGCGCGTAGATGACGAAGCGGTTGGTTGCAAAGATCGGATCTTCGTCACGCAAATCGACCTCGATCAGATTGCCGTGCAGGGTGGAGACGCGTTTGAGCTGTGCCTGAGCCTGCTCCTGGTGATCGAAATAGAGCTCGCAGCGTTCCTGAACGTGCGGCAGCTGCAGGATCTGATCGATCTCGTGGTCGCGACAATAGTCGATCAGCTGCATCATCAGCTGATAATTGGAGATGGTGAACTCGCGAAAACGACCCAGGCCGGTGCGCGCGTCCATCAGGAAGTTCATCAGCACCCAGCCCTGGGGAGCGAGGATCTCGTCACGGCTGAAATCAGCGGAATCGCCCTTATCGACGGCCGCCATCATCTCCTCACTGACCCTGGGAAAGCGTTCTTTACCGCCATAATAGTCGTAGACGACGCGCGCCGCCGAGGGCGCCTTGGGGTCGATGATGTGATTCTCCCGGCGCTGACCACCGGCGCGCTCGATCTCACTGGCATGATGGTCGAAAGCCAGGTGAACGCCCTCCACATAGGGCAGGTTGGTGGTGATGTCGCGGTCTGTGATCTCGATCACGCCATCCTGCATGTCCTTCGGGTGGACGAAGCTGATCTCGTCCACCAGCTCCAGTTCCTTGAGCAGGACGGCACAGACCAGGCCATCAAAATCACTACGGGTCACAAGGCGGAAATGGTCGGCCATGGAGATCTCCAGAGGAGGCGCCTACTCGGCACATGAGCGGGCTGTGTGGCAAAGGGGTGGGGCAGTTTAACCCGAAATCCACCTTGCTCTCGCCTGTCCACACCGATCTAAAGGACATCGCGCGTCGCTATCCAGTCGATGAAGGTCAATGAAGCACTTGCTTCAGAGTCACAATCAATCCAACGGTCCAACGGTCCAACGGTCCAACGGTCCAACGGTCCAAGCGTTTCGTCCAGCGAACGCTCACCTGCGCCTAACGCTTTTCAACATTGTCATCAGGAGCCTGCATGCACCATAACGACAACGGCGAATTCATCCGCTGGGAATCCGGCTTTCGCCACTGGGTAACCCCAGATGGAAGCCCTGGCCCCTCCGGCGAGGGCGGCTTCCCGGCTGAGCCCGGCCGCTATCATCTCTACATCTCCCACGCCTGCCCCTGGGCGCATCGCACCCTGATCGTCCGCGCACTCAAAGGACTCGAGGATCTGATCAGCGTCTCGGTCGTGCATCCCTTGATGCCGCCCGAAAGCTGGGTCTTTGGCGAGTATCCGGGGGCGACACCCGACCCTGTGCACGGCTTCGACAAGCTGCTTCAGCTTTACCAGCAGAGCGCGCCCGATTTCGATGGCGTGGTGACGGTGCCGGTGCTCTACGATAAGCAACGCCAAACCATCGTCAACAACGAGTCCGCCGAGATCATCCGCATGCTCAACAGCGCCTTCGACACCTGGGGCAACGCCGAGCTTGATCTCTATCCGGTCGAGCTGCGCGCCGAGATCGACGCGATCAATGCGCAGGTCTATGACAAGGTCAACAATGGCGTCTACCGGACCGGCTTCGCCACCACCCAAGCCGCTTATGAAGACGCCTTCGATCAGCTCTTCGCGACCCTCGACCAGTTAGAGGCCAGGCTGGCGACGCAGCGCTATCTGGTC
Organism: Lamprobacter sp.; assembly: GCF_034860625.1. Taxonomy (NCBI): domain Bacteria; kingdom Pseudomonadati; phylum Pseudomonadota; class Gammaproteobacteria; order Chromatiales; family Chromatiaceae; genus Lamprobacter; species Lamprobacter sp. Next base: position 9,074 of record NZ_JAYESN010000020.1, on the reverse strand, counting down.
GGCGAGCGCATCACCGAAGCGGATTGGCGCCTGTTCACCACCCTGGTGCGCTTCGACCCGGTCTATCACGGCCACTTCAAGTGCAATCGCCAGCGTCTCGTCGACTATCCGAACCTCTGGGCCTACACTCGCGAGCTCTATCAGGTGCCTGGCATCGCAGAGACCGTGAACATGGACCACATCAAGTTCCATTACTATGCTAGCCATAAACAGGTCAACCCGACGGGCATCGTTCCCAAAGGCCCCGCGCTGGACTTCAGCCTGCCCCATGGACGGTGATCTACCCGGGCCGCTTTGACCAAACCGGTTGACAAGACCAAGGCGCTAGCCCAGAGCGAAAGCGAGCAACGGCAATTGGTCTTGCAAGCCTCCTGCTCATCGAGAATCTGATGCCATTACGGATCGAACAGCTTGTCTGGCTCGAAGACATCGCCGAGAAGCTGCGCTGGAAACATAGCGTGGAAGAGTCTGAAGTCATCGAGGTGCTCGAGAATAGGCCGCGCTTCCGTCTTAAGGAAACAGGGCATGTTGTTGGAGAAGACGTCTATGCGGCCTTCGGCCGCACCAATAGTGGCCGCTTGCTGAGTGTTTTCTTCGTTTATACAAAGGACGGGCGAGCTATTATTGTTTCAGCGCGAGATATGACCGCGAAAGAGATACAGAAATATGGGTAATCGATCATCCGTTTCGCAGGGTACAAGCTACCGCGAGATCGGCGAATTCTGGGACAAGCATGACGCTACTGAGCACGGCGCTGATAACGCCGCGGAGCTGGAGCTCGAACTTACCTCACAGCGCCACTATGTTGCAGTCGACCGCAACCTCTGTTCTAGAATTCGCTCGCTAGCCAACCAGCGAGGCGTAAGCGAGGAAACCTTGCTCAATCTATTCTTGAAAGAGCGGCTTGACCAGTGCGAGCAAGAACAGAGCGCTATTAGTGATGCGCACTCTGCCGCTCAAGGTCACCCCGGCCAATGATCAGTCGCGATCGGCTCGCCTAGATCGGCCTCAATGAGACGGGCGCGCACCTCCAGCAGGCGCTCAAGCAGCCGCGGCTCAAACTCTGCATAGGCATCGGCATCCGGCTCGCGCTTGACGACCACGCCGAGCAGCTCGGTGATGGCGTTGCCGATCGAGTTCTGGCTGATGGTCACTAGCAGGCGGTCCTCGTCGTTGCGATAGATGATCTGCTTGAAGGCTGGCTGCCAGCGGATGGCATTGGCGTACTGGGCATCGCGGATGCACTGGTCCCGAACGCGCTTGGCGGTGGCCAGGAAGGCGTTGTCGAACAGCAGCACGCTATCCACCGCGTCCGGGAAATAGACGCCGTCGGGCATCGGCGCGTTGCGGGTCGAGACCTGCGAGAAGAAGGTCCGGTAGAAATCCAAGAAACCCATCAGGATCAGGTCGTACTCGCGCCAGAAGCGGATATCTTCAAGCGCTTCAACCCCACCTTGAATCTCCCAGCACGGCAGCCCCTGCGGATACCCGGTCAGCGAGAGCTGCGAGCTGCCCTGGCTGGCCGGCTGCAGGATCTCAAGATCGAGGGCGCGCTCGAAGAAGGCGCGGTAGACCTCCTTCATGTGCGCCTGGAACAGGCAATGCTGCCCGCCGTCGGTGAGATTGGGGTTGTTCGGGTCGGCGAGCTTGGCCTGACGCAACTGATCCATCGGGAAGACGATGAAGTGGTTGTGCAGCATGCGGATGCTCGGCACCCCGGGCGCGGTGAGCGACCAGGTGGCGTCCAGGCTCGCCTCCCCGGCCAAGAGCAAGGCCTGCTCTGGGTCCGGGTATTGCTCGACCATGTAGCGGATCAGGATCTGGTTCATCCGGTTCCAGACCCGCTTGACCTGATCCGGCACCTGGGTGCGGCGCACCGGCCGGCCGAGCGGGTCCAGAATGACCCGCGAGGTGTCGTAGATGATCGAGGCGTCGAACGCGTTGCTGTGACCCAGTGCCTTGCGGTAGAGCAGCAGGTTCTCAGGATTGCGCAGCAGCCCGTTGTTGTGGGCCAGGTCGTTGAGGTTCTCGGTGCTGTTGAAGAACTCGTTGGGCTTCATCCCTTCCGGCACCGAGAGCGGGATCGGCCGATAGGGGGTCACAATCTGGCGCGGGCCGGTCGTCATGGGCTGACACCTCAGTGGTTGGACGGCTTGAAGTGGCGGTCACCAATGCCGCTGGACGGCTAGATGCGGCGGCCATCATGTGAGAGGCATCAAGACTCAGCAACGATGCGATCGCGACCTGCTCGCTTGGCCTGGTAGAGCCGCCGATCGGCCGTTTCGATCAAGACATCGATGGTGGAGTCTGCATACTCCGCAACACCGCCACTGATGGTGACGTGAAGCTCGGGCTGAGACCATCGCTCAGCCCTGATCTTGGTGCCTAAACGCTCGGCAATCCCTAGCGCGACCGCGGCTGGGGCCGACGGCAAGATGATCAGGAACTCCTCGCCGCCATAGCGCCCGCAGATATCTGATTCGCGCACGCATTGGCGCGTCAACTCAGCAATACGCACCAGTACCTCATCACCGACGGCATGGCCAAAGCTGTCATTGATCTGCTTGAAATGATCCAGATCGAACAGGATGATCGATAAGACCGAGCCCTTCCGATCAGCCTGCTCAATCTCCTGGGCGAGCCGCATGAACAGATAACGACGGTTGTAGAGCTTGGTCAGCGCGTCCGTATTGGCTGCTTGATGTAAACGCTGCTGGGTCGCCTTGAGGTCAGAGACGTCAACCAGTGAGATCAATCGATGGGGGATGCCCGAGAGGAAGACCTCCTTCACCGACACCATCGCCCAGCGCAGCTCACCTTGCGCCGTGCTGATCTGCACCTCCTGCTGGGTATTGGCGGCTACGGGCAAGCCTGCCACCCGCAGCGCCTGCCAGGTCAGGCTGTCGAGCCGACCACGCTCATCTGGCGCCAACCCAAGATAATCGGCTGCGGCCTGATTCGCGCGTTGGATGCCCGAGCCATCGGATTGCAATTGCAGGATTGGAAACGGCACCACCTCGAGCAGATTACCCAAATTGGTCTCGCTCTCGCGTAAACGATGGAGCAATCTGGCCACGCCGCCCCAGGCAAGCCCGATAAACACCAGAATGAGACCGCCAGCGCCCAGGAGCTTGAATCGAACATCGGTCAGCAGCCGCTCCAGCGAGCGGGTATTGGCGTGGAAAGTGGCCACGCCGATGAGTGCATAGTCTTGCGGATGGTAGAGCGGCACCTCGGTGATGAAACAACCTGAACAGTCGGTAAGACCGCGCGCCAAAGACATCGCCTTCAAGGGCAGCGCGACCCTGTCCGGGTCCAGCTCGAGGCGAATGTGGTTCGTCAAGGGCTCGCCACTCTCATCCTCCTTGAGCAACAAGATGGTATCGAGCCGCGTCTCGAGTGCATTTAAAAGCTGCTCTTCCTCTTGCTCGAGGACCAGAACCACCTCGATGCTCCGGGCCTGGGCTTGAGCCAAGGCGCGCGCTCGGCTCTCGGCGTCATCACGCAGTGCGGGCTCTAGGATCATCAACCAATACACGGCGATGAGCGCTTCCAGCAAGACCCCCAGCAGGGCAAAGATGAGCGCAAGATTACGCTCGAAACGCAACGAACGGGTGCCTCCACCATTAAACCTCGGGTCAGTCGGCATGGTGCGCGATCCCCAGGAAGAACGGCTTGAAGCTCAGACCAGCCCGTCGCGCCTGCTTGAGATTGATGGCCGGTAGGATGCGATCAGCAACATGGATACCGGCCACCGCACCAGCGGCGACATCGCCCTCGAAGGGGGAGAAGACGAGGACCTGATAGTGCTCAGAGAGCCGTCGCAGGAGGGCGGGCTCAAGTCCAGAATTGGCGATAAAGATGGCGGCCAACGACTGCTCTGGATTGGCCGATAACCTCTCGACCGGCAGGATAGAGACCACCAGTGCAAGCTCCTGCACCTGGCCGATCTGTTTCAAGGTACGGGCCGCCTGCTTTGCCGCCTGCTCCGAGGCCCTATAGACCACGGCGATCTCAAGCGCGCCATCGGCATTGCACTGGGCCGGCAACTCCTCCTGGGCACCCAGTATGGCCGGGAACAGGTTGAGCCCCACGCGCAGTCGCTGCTGTTCTTCCTCCCATAAGGAGGTGGCCCATCCCGGAGACAGCCAAGTCAAGAGCAGCAGGAGACAGCAGAATGTCCCAGACCGACCGCAGGAGAGCGCGCAGGGAACCGGCATCTTGATCAGAAGGCGTAGCCGACCGACAGCCACCAACGCCGACCTGGGCGCGGATAGTCATCGACATAGGTCAGAGGCACGCCCGCGAAGCTCGCAGACTGCTCCGGATAGCGCACGTCGGCATCGGTCAGGTTCTTGACGCCCAGATGGGCATAGAAGCCAGCCCCCGCGGCACTGCCGTAGCTCAGCGTCAGGTCGGCCGTGGTATAGGCGTCTACCGGGCCACGCTCATCATCAACGCGCCGCTCGCGTTCGCCGACATAGCTCAACTGGAGTGCAGCGGTCCAGGGCTCGAGCGGACGCCACAGCAGCGCCAGGTTGCCGAGCAGGTCGGTACCGCCCGGCAAGGGGCGGCCGGTGCCAAAGTCGTGGCTGTCGACATAGGAAAGATTGGCATCAAGCCGGAAATGGGCGCCAAGGCGCTGCTCATACTCGAACTCGATACCGCGCAATCGGGCATCAGCGCTGTTGATGTAGCCGCTATTTCGATCACCGAAAATGATTTGATTGGTCAAGTCGGACTGGAACAGGATGACCCGTCCCTTCCAAGTCGGCTTGCGCAAGACATAGCCCAGCTCATAGGTCGCAATCTCACCGGCCTCCAACCCGCGCCCATCGGCCGGATACTCGAGCTCATAGAAGGTCGGCGGACGAAATGCCTGAGCAAACTGCAGCTTAAGGATATGCTCGCTGTTGATGCGCCAGACCGCGGCAAGCCTGGGGCTCAGGTAGGTGTCCGCATCGCTGTAGTCGTCGACGCGCAAGGCCCCGGTCAGCGTGACTCGATCGCTGATCCGATACTCATCCTGGGCAATCAGGCTCAACACCTGCCGATTGCGGCTGTCGTCGAGCCAGGGGTAGTCGATGGCAAAGCTCGCCGGCCAATCCCAGGTCGCCTCATCGACCTCGACCTGGCTCGCCTCCAGCCCGAACAGAACCTGATGACGGTCGTTCGGCCGCCAGTGGATGTCCGCGGCGGCCAGGTAGCGGGTCTCTTGGTAGTCCTGACTCATGATGACCGGGTCATCGATGAAATAACCGGCCGGAAAGACGAAGAGGTCGTCACGGTCGCGCTGGTAGCGCAACGCCTCTAGGCGCAGCCGCGTGCTCAGCCGCTCGCCCAGCTGCAGGTTGGCGCCGAGCTGAAGCGACTGATAGCCCTGGCGCGAGGCCAGGTGGTCCTGATCAGGGGGCAAGAAATGATTGATGCCGAAGTAGTCGCCGTAGTCATCATCCAGAACCTTGAACGCGGCAAAGACATTCCCCCAGTTCAGATTGGCGAACAGCCCACGATAGCGATGGGACTCGTTGGAGGGGCCAGGCGCGTTCGAGAGCGGTGATCGACCGATCGGGTAGAGTGCATCCTCGGCAACCTCGACACCCTCATCACCGTCCAGACCCAGCACATTGAACGAGGCGCTGAGGTCGCGCTCGGGGTCTTGCCAGTACCAGCTCCCGCCACCGCCATGATCGGCGCCGTCCATCGCCTGTGCGCTGAGGTTGCGTTGGCGCTTGCGGGTGATGACATCGATGACGCCGGCAAAGGCATATTCACCATGCACCGAGGCCCCAGGGCCGCGGATCACCTCGATGCGCTCGACCTGCTCGATGGGGATGTTGAGCACCGGGTTGGCGGTGGCGTAGAGGGTCGAGTTCATCGACACGCCATCGAGCAGGATCTTGAGGTTGCCCGAGGCATAACCGTAGCCGACGCCGCGGCTCAGGATCTGGCGCTCGCCGGTCATCTCGAGCCCCTGGCTGATCCCCGGCACCAGCGTCAGCGCCTCACCGACATTGCGCAGCCCGCGCGCCATCAGATTCTCGCCGAGCAGGATGGTCGCCATGCCTGGCACAAAATCGGCGTTCATGCCGCTGCGGGTCGCCAGCTCGGTCTCTTGCTCGAGCAGGGCCATCAGATCTTGCAGCTTGGCGGCATCGGTATCAGGGCCGACCTGTGCCCTTGCGCTGCTAGCAAGCGATGCCAACAGCGCCCCAACGATGAGCCCGACCGCGGCCACCAAAGATGTGCGTGGTAGCAGGCTGCTGGATGCGATGTAACGCTTGCGCAAGAAGGGCTACCTCAAGGGATCAAATCATCCAAAGCCGGTCACTTCATCGACTGAGCTTCGTCTGCAGAGCTTCATCTGCAGAGCTTCATCTGCAGAGCTTCATCGACTGAGCAGGATAGAGCAGGATAGAGCAGGATAGCATCAGCGTTGATGGTATCAGACCTGATCACTTGAGCATGCCCTAAACTGCTGTTTCCATCGGGAGCGCCAGCCTGCTCTCCGCTGTATCGACAGACCTTGTCTGGACCATAAGACTTGCAACAGCCGCTGCAATGGATAGAGTGTTCGCTTCCTTCACGCTCGCCAACCCGGTATTCGTCATGCCGCAAGTTCGCCTGAATCGCCTCAGATTGCCGCTCTTATTAATCGCGGGCATGCGGATGCCGATGGCCCTCGCGAGCGAGCCGGAGGCCAGCCTTGCTTTGCTGGAGCCAACCGCCGGCCAAGGCCTCGATGGCGAGCATCAGGATCTCGCCTGGTCGTTACATACGCGCCCCCCAGACCTTGCGCTCGCGCAATCCTATGAGCCCGGTATCGAACTGGCGGACTATCTGGTCAGCGAGAAATTCGACGGTGTGCGTGCATTCTGGGACGGGCGTCGGCTGATTACCCGCGGTGGCCTGATCATCAACGCCCCCGCCGGTTTCACGGACGGCTTCCCAGATCACCCCTTAGACGGCGAGCTCTGGATGGGACGCGGCACCTTTGCCCGCCTCTCCGGCACGGTGCGCACCCTCAAACCGGATCTAGAAGCCTGGCAGCAGGTACGCTATGTGGTCTTCGACCTGCCCGCTGCCGAAGGTGGCTTCGAGGATCGATTCAAGGCACTCGAACAGCTGTTCGCGCAGGCGCCTAACGCCCGGCTGCAGCTGGCCCATCAGCATCCGATCGCAGACCATGCAACCCTGCAAGCAAGACTCGAGCAGATCGTCGCCGCAGGTGGCGAGGGACTCATGCTGCATCGTCGCGATGCCCTGTACCAGGCCGGTCGCAGCGCCCATCTGCTCAAGGTCAAGCCCTACCTGGAGGGTGAGGCGGTCGTGCTCGAGCATCTGCCCGGACAGGGCAAGTACGAGGGCATGCTCGGCTCGATGCTGGTCGAGGAGCCCGATGGCACCCAATTCAAGCTCGGCACCGGCTTCAGCGATGCAGAGCGCGCGAATCCGCCGCCGATTGGCAGTGTCGTCACCTTCAAGTATCACGGCCGCACCAAGTACGACCGGCCACGTTTCGCCAGCTTTCTGCGGATCGCTGAGGATTTGTAGCAGACGATTTTTATAGCCATCGCACCTGATATCCAGACACCTGATTGACGCCAACTGAAAGCTAGCGTCATATCTGAGTCTGGCAATCAGGGCTAATGGCTATAACAGCAGATTTTTTGCAGAAACAGACCCTTTCGCCACGGCAGTCCAGGCGCAGGCGCAGGCGACGACAGGCGGGGCAGCGACACTCGGGGGAACGAGACCAAATCAAGACCCGAGGTCGAAACTGATGTGCGCTTTCTGCGACAATGGGCGCTGTCACAGCAAACATAGGAAGACGATGAGTACCTACGACATCTACGCCCTCGGCAACGCATTGGTCGATATGGAATACGAGGTCAGCGCTGACGACCTCAAGCGTCTGGGGATCGACAAAGGGGTCATGACCCTGGTCGACGAGGCGCATCAGCTGCGCATCATGGAGCATCTGCGCGAACATCATCACCAGCGCGGTTCCGGTGGCTCAGCGGCGAACTCAGTGATCGCCCTGAGCCAGCTCGGCGGTTGTGGCTACTACGCCTGCAAGGTTGCCGACGACGAACTCGGTCATTTCTATATGAAGGACCTGCGCGACGGCGGCGTCGACACCACCGATAGCACCTATCTGGAGAAAGGCGACACCGGCCGCTGCGTGGTGCTGGTCACCCCGGATTCCGACCGCACCATGTGCACCTATCTTGGCATCAGCGGCAACCTCTCGGTGCATGAGGTCGAGGTCAAGGCGCTACATGCCGCTAAGTGGTTCTACACCGAAGGCTATCTGGTGACCTCAGACACCGCGCGGGTCGCGGCCATTGAGGCACGCAAGGCGGCTGAGCATGGTGGGGTGCGGACTGCGTTATCGCTCTCCGATCCGAACATGGTCAAGTTCTTCAAGGATGGACTCAAAGAGATGATCGGTGACGGCGTCGACCTGATCTTCGCCAACGAGGAAGAGGCCATGGGCATGGCCGGGAGCGACGACCTGAGCGAAGCAGTCGCCTATCTGAAGACGCTGAGCAAGGAATTCGCGATCACCCGCGGTCCCAAGGGCGCCCTGGTCTTCGATGGCAAGGAGCTGATCGAGATCGACCCGGTCAAGGTCGAGCCGGTCGATACCGTCGGGGCAGGCGACATGTTTGCCGGCGCCTTCCTCTACGGACTCACGCAGGGCTGGAGCCACAAACGGGCTGGCGACCTCGCCTCGGCGACTTCGGCGAAGCTGGTCACCAGCCTTGGACCGCGCCTACCCAAGGAAGAGACCCAGGCGATTCTGAAATCGCTGAGCTGATCAGCGAGCAATCCCGCCGGCATCGTTTCTGGCTCAAGCTTCGTCGCCACCGCCTCGTAGCCCCCAGTCTGTTGACGGGGACAAGCGACGGCTCGGAAGCCAGGGGCGATCAGCGGTCTTCACCGAAGGCGGGATGACAGCAATGACAGCAGGATGCTCGCCGAAGCAACTAAGTACGCTGTCAGCTGGCATCGCCGCGCGATCATGCGTTTGCCCCGCTGACTTCCGGTGGGGGAATCTATCTTGTCAA
>NZ_JAYESN010000019.1:0-62708 GCF_034860625.1 Lamprobacter sp. | reverse complement strand
CCGATTTTAACGCCGCCCCGCTCGCCAAGGATGACACCCTGATCGATCCCGGCTTGTTCAACGGTGGTGATGTCCGGCATACGTTGTTGCTCCTCGTAGGCATAGAGTTGTTGGCGGAAGTCCGCTTCGAGCGCTGCGGGGAGGCGGATCATCCAGTCGATGAGGCGAAACAGCTGCAGGATCAAGGGGCGCTCGTAGCCGCGTTCATAGAGCATGCGGATGAGGCGGAATTTCCAGCCTTTGAGGGTCTCGGCGTCGTCGGTGACTTTGGCGCGGATCTGCGCCATGACCACTAAGGCGAAGACGTTGTCGCTGGCTTCGAGTTCCGCCCAGCGGTCGGGCTCGGTGTAGTCGAGTAGTTTGACCGCGGGGAAGCGGAAGCGCTAATGGCCCATTGCCGCCAGTCGGCTCACCGTCTCTGGAAACTGGGCCGCAAGGCGCAGCAGCTGCCGTGCGGCTCCTGTTGGCTGGGCTCGGCCTTGCTCCCAGTTTTCCAGCGTCCGCTTAGACACGCCCAGTGCGCGCGCGAATTCCGTCTGCGATAAACCCGAGTGGGCTCGAGCCGCCATCAATTCCCATCGCGCACCGGTGAGCACTTCTTCCTTTTCCACCGTTCCATCTGCTCGCTGGATTCGGCGCCGCACCGCGCCATTCTTTAGCACTTCGAACTCAGTCTTACGCGCCCAACGCCCTGCCCTCAGATCACGCGCGGCCTGGAGCAGTTCAGCACCAATGTCGCGCTCTGCATCGCGGGCGAGCAGCTCTTTTTCAGTCTTCGGCATGTTCCATCTCCTCACGTAGCGCCTTGAGTACAGGTCCAGGAATCGAATCCCGGGCGCTCTTGGCGTAAATCACCAGCATGAGCATTTGCCTGGCCAGGGTGCGCTTGTAGTAGCACACCCGCACGCCACCGGACTTTCCGCTCCCGGCGCGACTCCAGCGCATTTTGCGCACCCCGCCTGAGCCGCGCACCACATCGCCTGCCTCCGGGTGCTCACACAGATACTCCTGAAGCCCTGTGTACTCCTCGTCGGTTAGGTAGTCGGACAAGAGCGCTGAGAAGAGCGGAGATTCGATGAATTGGTAGCGCATGCCCAAATTATACGCATCGCGCGTACACAGGCAATGCGTCAATCGGGGGACGTACCACGATTTATCTCCTCGATATGCCTTCGTCGCGCGCCGGCGCACCATCGTAGATGGCTTGGCGTCGGGTTTCAGGCGTCGGGTTTCAGGCGCCGGGTTTCAGGCGCCGGGTGTTTCAGTGGAAGAGGGTTTCGGGAGTTTCAGCGGTGAGGATGTTGTCGAGCCAAGCATCGAGCTGCTCAACGTCGGCCGCTTCGATGCAATCGCGGTAGCGTTCGGCACACTCGGGGCCAAACTTGCGCGCGAGCTGGCGGAGCAGGCTTTTTGGCTTAGCCGATCTTGACGCCGCGCTGCTCGGCAGTGTCGCGCCCTTCGTCGATCAAGTCATCATTGAACAACCAGGGTGCTGATGTGTATGTTTTAAGCACTCAATACACAGCAGCGGCGCTGCCATGCGGACGAATATTGTGATCGATGATCAGCTGATGGAGCGAGCCCTTATCGCCTCTGGCTACCAGACAAAGCGTGAGGCTGTTGAGGCCGGACTGCGGCTACTGGTTCGACTGAAGGAGCAGGAGCGCATCCGTGCAGCCCGTGGTCGCCTGCCCTGGGAGGGTGACCTGGATGCGATGCGGCGTGACGACGCCTGATGGTCTTGGTCGACTCATCGGTTTGGATTGACTACTTCAATGGGGATACCACCGCCGAGTGCGACGCGCTGGATGGGCTCCTCGGCCGTGAGTTGGTGCTGATCGGAGATCTGATCCTCACCGAGGTTCTGCAGGGCTTTCGCACAGAGGCCGGCTACCGGGAGGCACGCGCGCTGCTTGATCCGCTGGGTTTTTGTCGACTGGGTGGGAGAGAGATCGCGCTTGCGGCCGCTGATCACGATCGGTTGATGCGGGGCAAAGGTGTCACGGTACGCAAGACCATCGACGTGATCATCGGCAGTTACTGCATCCTCTACGATCTGGTCCTGTTGCACGCTGATCGGGATTTCGATGCGATGGAAAAGCACGTTGGCCTCAAGGTCTACCGGTCAGCGCCAACCCATCTGGCCTAGAGAGCAGTTCTTTCATGGTTTGGGTGGCTCCAGGCATGAGCCGATCGAGGCGGGCCTTGTTGGGGTCGGCCTGGATCAGGCGCACCAGCCGATCGACGGCGGCTTGTAGGGAGGCGCGATCGCGGGCGGCGATCTCGACCTGGAAGAGGCCGCTGAGCGGGCTGTCGATGGCGCTGAGCTGCTCGGCAGTGTAGCGCCCTTCGTCGATCAGGTCATAGCGCAGATGGGGTTGGTAGGCACGCAGGAACTGGGGCGGCTCGGGGCGGATGTGATCATAGAGGATTTGCAGATCAAAGCCACTGATCTGCAAGTCAAAGCCACCGATCTGCAAGTCAAAGAAACCAGCCGCGAGATCGCCGAGCTGAAGGCGCTGTTCACCAGTCAGTGGGGCAAGCTGATGGAGTCCTTGGTGGAGGGCGATCTGGTGAATCTGCTCAGGGCGCGCGGCATCGCGATCACCGATACCACGACCCGGCTCAAAGGCCAGCGCGCCGATGGCGGCAATGATGAATTCGACATCCTCGCCCACAACGGCGAGGAGTTGGTGGTGGTCGAGGTGAAGACAACGCTGCGCCCCAAGGATGTGAAGGCCTTCCTGCGCAAGCTGGATCAGTTCAAGCAGTGGCTGCCGCGTTATGCGAACAATCGCATCTTTGGAGCCATGGCGTGGCTGAGCGCGGATGCGGGTGCGGAGGCGATGCTGGCTAAGCGCGGGCTGTTTAGCATCCGCGCGACCGGGGACTCGGCGGCAATTCAGAATGCGCGGGACTTTGCGCCGCGGGCTTGGTGATGGCCTCCCTGATCGATCCCGGCCTGTTCAACGAGAGTGACGTCTGGCTTGGCGAGCAGATCCCGATTAAGCAAGGCCGCAGCGACGCCCGACGCGTCATTCGCTTGGCGCTCATCATGAATCATCATGAAAACAGACATCTCCATCTACGACTTCCTCGCCCTTGGCCCCGATGCCTTCCGCATCCTCGCTGGCGGCAAACGGCTCGAAGGCGCGTATACCTTCCGCTCGGAAACCTTCAAAGACATCGAACGGCGGATCGACGGTCTCTTCAGCCCCGTCGATCATGATGGCCCCGTCTGGCTGCTAGAGTTTCAGGTCGAGAAACGGTCCACAGCGCTCTACAACCTGATCACCAAAATCGGTCTGTATGGGGAACAACACCCCGAACAGGATGTGCGCGGCCTGCTCATCGTCCCAGGCCCGAGCGATCATCCGCGCCAGCCAACCACCGTTGGCCGCCCGGGCGATATCATCGAAGTGATCGACCTCGAAGACTGGCTGCGCGAGCTGTTCGAGCGCGAGCCGAGCAACCCCTACCTCGCGGTCCTTGCCCCGCTGATCCGCACGGACGCCGAACTGCGTTCACAAGCCCCGGCGCTCTGGCGTACCATTCAGCAAGCGCCGCTCGAGCCAGCGCACCGCGACAGCCTGAGCGCCTTGCTCGAATACTGGTTCATGGAGCGTTTTCGCCACCTATCGCTCACGGAGATTCGCAAGATGTTTCAACAACTCACCCCATTGCAAGACACCCGTGCCTATCAAGAAATCTTTGCCGAGGGAGAGATCGAAGGCAAGATCGAAGGCAAGATCGAAGGCAAGGTCGAAGGCCTGACACGTCTGCTCAGCCGCCGTTTCGGGCCGCTGCCAGCATGGGCCGAACAGCGGATCAGCAAGGCCAATGGCGACCAACTCGACGCCTGGTTCGATGGACTCTTGGATGCTAAGCGCCTGAGCGACTTGCTCGGTCAGCCGGATGACGCGAACGAATCGCATTGACTTCATGCGCGGTAAAACCCGGGACGGACCAGGGTTTAGCCCGGCTGATCAGCAGACGCCTGATGGGGCAAGCGCGGGGCTTCCTGCGAGACATTGGGGCGCACAGACCGGGGGCGCTCCGGCTCAAGTTTGGCTGCGGTTGGCCGATAACCTTTTCAGAAGACGCCTCGGTGGTCGCAGCGTCGCCCTCGCCTTCGGGGGCCATCGGGGCGCGCTTCCGCCAAGCGTCCCGATCGACTAACCCTCTGACAAGGAGCCCACGCTCATGTCCAGTGCCATCACCGATATCAGCCAAACCGCACCCAATAGCGCCCCGGTCAACCAGCTCAACCCACGCCAGCGCCTCGAGGGCTTGCTGCAGGCGTTGCCGTCCGCCGGCAGTCTGCTGAGTGAAGCCGAGAGCAACCAGGCCCCTGGCCGCAGTGACCTCGAAGAGCCGATCCGGCGCGTGAACGAGGTGATGAGCAACTATGGCGTGCAGTTCGAAATGAGCGAGCCGCCCGGCGAGCGCCTGATCACGCGCATTGTCGACAGTGAATCGGGCGAGATGATCCGCCAGGTCCCACCGGAGGAGGTGATGCGCTTAGTCGAGCAGATCGCCGAGATGACCCAAGCCGCGCGTGGTGGCCTGGTGAACCTTGAGGCTTGAGGCTATGGCGGCCCCTGCTAGGAGGCGGACCAGAACGCTGCGCGAAACCTGCTGGCACGATCTTGAGGGTGCTGAAGTCCATCAGTGCGGCGATCTCGGGCGGGGCGAAGCTGAGGTCGCTGTCCACCAGCCAGTGGGGCAAGCTGATGGAATCGCTGGTGGAGGGCGATTTGGTGAATCTGCTCAGGGCGCGCGGTATCGCGATCACGGATACCACCACCCAGCTCAAATTACCAATCGGTCTCGATGCTGAATTGCGCAAAGGCGGGGTCGCAAGTGAGCAATGGTAGTCGTTCTATCTCGCTCTGCGCTGCAAGCATCCGATCGAAAGGATCTCGATGAGTAACCTTGAAGCCTCCGGAGCGTAGCGCATGGAGGTGCGTGATTGGCAAGTGACCGAAGCCATCTGCCGCCACGAGTTCTGAGAAGCGAGTAGTGGCATCCGGTACGCCCTTGAGCTTGCCAATGCGTTGCTTGGTGGCGATCTCCCATGCACTCGCAGCACTGACGTAGATGCTGTTGTCCGGGTCCGCGATAACCTGACGGGCTCTATCCGATAGCTGTGGGTTGTTCGTTGTCCACCAGAGGAAGGCGTGAGTGTCGAGCAAAACCCGCATCATTCAGCCTCCCAAGCGCGAATCTCCTCCTCGGGCAATGGTTCAAAGAAGGCATCATCCACTCTGCCTATCAGCCGGCCCGGTTGACGTTGCGGTGCCGCGTTGGCAAGTGGCAACAGCCGGGCGTAAGGCTTACCGGCCTTGGCGACAATGATCTCTTGGCCATGATGGGCCTGCTCAAGGAGTTTTGAGAAATGGGTCTTTGCTTCGTGAACGTTGACGATGGTGGTCATTACGGGTTGACTGATCTGGACTAAGGTATCGACTAAGTCTATCTTCGGCAGGTAGCCTTGGCAAACCGGGGCTTCGGTGGCGCTGAATTGGAGGTCTTGGATCTGGTGCTTGGCCGGCAGCAGGGCGTTGAGAAAGCTGATCAGGTGCTCTTTGCTAGCCTCTTCGCCAAAGGCCTTCTTGAAGCCGAAGTCGGTGAATAGGTTGATGTATTTCGCTTTCATGAGGTCAGGGTATCACCTCGGCGCCGGCATCGGCCGTCAGCCAGGCCATCACGTATCAATCGGGGACGTCTCTCTAGGCCTCGGTCGCGGCATCGCGCAGGCGCTGGATGTGATGGTAGAATATTTGGTGTGAAGCAAACCCTGGCAGCACCCCTGGCAGCACAAAGAGACTCAACATGGCCCTCGCTCAGCAAGACCTCGAACAAATCGGCGAGTACGTCAAAGACCACATCAGCGACTGGATTGCCGAGCAAAGCCTCGGCAAGCCACCCCTGGTCTACGAAATCGAGCTGCGCGAGCGCATGGTGCGGGTGGAGGAAGAGCTCAAGACCCAGCGCGAATTGATGCGCGAGGGATTCAACACCATGCGCACGGAAATGAACTTACGCTTCGAGCAGGTTGATCAGCGCTTCGAGCAAGTGGATAAGCGCTTCGAGCAAGTGGATAAGCGCTTCGAGAGCGTGCAGCAAGACATTCGCGGCCTGCAGCAACGCATGGACAACTTCATGCGCTGGTCCTTCGGTGTCACCATCGGCACCGGCGGACTCATCATCGGCATCCTCAAGTTCTGGCCCTAACAGCCTGTCGGACTTAACGCATAGCAACCGCGCTCACCGAGCCCCTGCATCCGCATCACCAGGCGGCATGCCAACGCGAAATCGGCAAACTCAATTGGTCTGAGCAGACTTGCCAGCGAATGCAGCCATCATACTGGCAGCGATTCGGTGACCAGCAGCGACGGCGGTGATCACGTCTGGTCCCTGGACCGCATCCCCCGCCGCCCAGAGCCAAGACTCGGAGGTGCGCCCGTCGGCGTCGATCCGGATGCGGTTGCGCTCCCACTCCAACGCTTCGGTCAACGACTCGCCGAGAAAGGCGTGATCCGCAGCCTGGCCGATGGCCTCGACGATCAGGCCAGCGTCGTGGATCTGGATGTCGCTGTCGTCGTAGTTCGGTGCGAAACGCCCTTGGTCATCAAAGACCGAGACGCAGTGAACGGTCTCTAGCCCAGTGAGGGCATCGCGCTCGATCAGGCACTGACGCGGACCGCGACTGGGGATGATGACGACGCCCTCCTCGCGCGCCTCGTCGATCTCCTCGCGATCGGCGAGCATCAGGTCTTCAGCCTCGAGGGCGACTAGGGTGACACCAACCTTGCCGTACTGCTGACGTTGCAGGCGCGCCAGGCTGCGCGCGATATCCATGGCGACGTTGCCTCCACCGATCACCGCGACCGTCTCGGGCACATCAAAGCGTTCGCCAAAGGTAATCCGGCGCAGCAGTTCCACGGCGGAGACGACATCCTCATGCTCGCTGCCGGGGATGCGCGTGGAGCGACCTTGGTGCAGGCCGATGGACAGCAAGACAGTATCGTGCTGCTCGCGCAACTGATCGATGCTGATGTCCTCACCAACGCGGGTGTTACAACGGATCTCGACCCCCATGGAGCGGATCACGTCAACGTCCTCATCGAGCTTGTCATAAGGCAGCCGATATTCCGGGATGCCATAGCGCATCATGCCACCGGGGGCAGGCAGCGCCTCGAAGACCGTGACGCCATGACCGGCCTTGGCCAGATCAAAGGCGGCGGTGAGCCCTGCCGGTCCGGCCCCAATGATCGCGACCTGATGCCCGCTGGGCTCGCTGACGCGGCCCTCGGCGGCGATCTGCTTGATCCGCTCATGCGGAACCTGGTCGATGATGTGGCGCTTGAGCCAACGGATGGCGATCGGATCGCCCTCGTGCCGCGCCGCGCAGCTGGTCTCGCAACGATGGGTGCAGACGCGCCCGCAGACATTCGAGAACGGGTTGGTCTGATACAGCAACCGAATGCCCTGCTCGTAGTCGCCATCGCGAATGCTGGCGATGTATTCGGGCACCGCCATGTGCGTCGGGCAGGTCGCGACACAGAGGCCGCAGGAGACACAGCGGTCGGCCTCGAGCTTGGCCTGCTCGAGGTCGTAACCGGCGACGATCTCGACGAAAGAATCGGCGCGTGCCTCTGGCGCAAGCTCGCCCATGGCGACCCGCTCGATCCCGGTGAGCCGATGTCCCTCGGGACGCCGGTAGCCAAGTTCGCTGCTGTCCCAGTGCTTCAGATCGATGCCAGGGGTAAAGCAGAAGACATCCGGGTCATGGTCTACCCACTTGTACTCGTTCGACATGCTCAGCGAGCTAGTCATGCAGACATCGACACAGAGCGCACACCAGCAGCAGCGCCCATAGTCAATACGCGGACGCAGACCGGAATCGCCGGGCTTGGTCGCAATCTCGGCGACAGCGACCATGTCGATCGCCGCATTCTGGCAGATCGCCTCGCAGGTGCCGCAGCCGATGCACTTCTCGATGTCGTTTTGGTGGAAGCCACGGTAGCGCGGCGCACCTGGCCGATCGTTGAGCGGATCAGGGATCGTAACCGGATCGCGGAAGAGGTTCTTCCAGGCGCTGAAGGGAGAAAGAACGTCGCTCAGGCTCATCCGAATGTCTCGTCTGTTGTAGAGCTGAACCATGGAGAGCTGAACCGTGGATAGCTGAACCATGGCATGCACGCACGTTGGGCCAAACCAGCGAGCCGACCCAGTTGGTTGATCCCGCTGGATGCAGCGTTGGCCGCCCCTTCGATCTGTTCCAGCGGCCGCATTAGCGCTCGATCTCGGGCGGATAGGTGTGCAGTGAGACCATCAGCGCGGCGACATCGGAGATGTTGCAATTGACGATCAGGCGCTCAAGCAAGGCCATCGCATGCGTATAGGACGGTCCGCGCACATTGACCCGGCGTGGATAGCCGCTGCCATCAGTGACCAGGTAATAGCCATATTCGCCACGCGAGCACTCACCGCGGATATAGGTCTCGCCAAAGGGGATCTTCCAATGCAAGACATTCGGCAGCGGCGCCATCACCGCCCCTGAGCGTGGCATCCGGGCCAGGAGCTGGCGGATCAGGTCGACCGACATCAACAGATCGCGGCGGCGCACATCAGCACGTGTGAAGACATCGGAGTCCTGCCCCACCACCGGCTCAAAATCGAGCTCGGGATAGACTAGATAGGGCTGATCCCTGCGCACGTCCTTGGCCACACCGGCGGCACGCGCGGTCGGGCCGGTGACACCGTATTGATCGACGATCGCGGGGTCGATATAGCCGAGCCCGACCGTGCGCTTCTTGAACACCGCGTTGTTGAACATGACGTCCTTGACGTCTGCCAGCGTGGATTCGATCTCGCGCAGGGTCTCCTCCATGCGCTGGTCGAAACCATCGGGCAGCCCGTCACGCACCCCGCCGGGCATGATGAACATGTGATAGATGCGTGCCCCACTCAGTTCCTCGAAGCGGTCGAGCATCAGGTCGCGCACATAGGTGGTCCACTGACCGATGACGCCCTGGCCGAGCGCGCCGGCCTGGCCGCCGAGGTACATCAGATAGCTGTTGATGCGCCCCATCTCTAGGATCAGGGTGCGTATCCAATCGGCCCGCTCCGGAACCTCGAGCTCTGCAAGCTCCTCGACCGCAGCCGCATAGCAGTACTCGTTGAAGTCAGGCTCGGGGACGCAGATACGGCAGACGATCGGGAAGCACTGGATGAAGGTGCGCCGTTCCATCAGCTTCTCGAAGCCGCGGTGTAGATAGCCGACGTGGGTCTTGCCCTCAACCACCTCGTCGCCGCAGACGGTCAACTCGACCGACATGTTGCCGGTGATGCCGGGATGCTGCGGCCCCTGCCAGAGCTTCAGATACTTGCCCGAGCTAAGGTCGATATCCAGGCTGCCGTCCGGCTTACTGGATGGGTACTGACTGCGGTCTGGTTGATACAGCATCTCAGGTCTTGTCCGGATAGAGCTGTTGCTTCATGAACTCGGCGGGATCAGTCGAGGCGCGTCCCGGTCGCGGCGCGAACACCTCATCAGAAAACTTCATGGTGTCGAAATCGCGCCGGTAGGGAGGGGTCCTGATCCAGCCCTCGAGGATGAAGTCCTCGTCGACCCCGGGGCTGCCCGGGAAGTCGATGCCGAACATCTCCCGCAGCTCACGCTGGTAGGTGGCCGCGGTGGGCCAGAGGTCATGGATACTGTCCATCGACGCCGGATCACGCGGCAGCATCACCCGCACCCCTAGATCGCGACAGGCCAGCCGGTTGTTCATGAGATAGGTGAGCTGGAAGTTGCCCTCCTCCAGCCAGTCGACCGCGGTGAGCAGCACCAGATGGGTAAAGCCCTCCTGGTCTCGCAGATGGAGCAACAGCGATCGGAGCTGCTCCCTGGGAACGGTGACGAACGCCAGGTCCGGCCGCTGTTCGGTCAGTTCCCCCAGCGGGAAGGCCGTTTTCAGTCTGTCGTACAGATCGCGCATGGCTATCGGCCGCTCACCAGTTGTAGTCCGGCATGTCCCAGTCGTGGATCACCCGCTTCTGGTTGGCCTTGTACCAGTCGAACTGCTCGGCGTACTGGTTGGCTCCTTCGGCCTTCCCCGCCCGGATGATCCGCTTGAGCGCCTCGAAGCCCGCTAATAGCGCCTCTGGACGGGGCATACAGCCGGCGATGTAGACGTCCACCGGCAGGTATTGATCCAGTCGCGTGATCGTGTTGTACGAGTCGAAGTACATGCCCCCATTGATGGTGCAGGAGCCCAACCCGACAACATATTTCGGGTTCGGCATCTGCTCGTAGGAGCGGATGACCCGCTTCAGCGTCTTCACGGACAGGTAGCCGGAGATCACGAACAGGTTCGATTGCCTTGGGGTTGGCCGCCATTGGATGCCATAACGGTAGGCGTCGAAGCGCGGCGTCATCAGCGGCCGCATCTCGATCGCCCCGCAGCCGGTGCCGAAGCCGAGAATCCAGAGCGATTCGGCCCGAGCCCAGTTGAACAGGCCTTCCACGATCTTGCTGTAGGCCGCCGGCATCACCGTTGGGGCGGACTGACAGTAATAGTCCCGCAGCGGATCGATCTCGATCTTTTGGCCATCGGGCGTCTCGACGACGCGCTTCTTCAGCTCATCCCGGACCGGCGGTGTTGGAAAATCGTCTTTCATGGGCTTACACCATTAGGATCGCAGCGATGCCAAGCGGTACCGCCCAGATCAAGAACCAGCGAATCGACTGCTCGACCCGGAAGCGCGGGAAGACGACCCCGACGATGACCGAGACCAGATAGATCAGAAACACCTTGAGAAAGAACACCGGCCAGCTCGCCGCCCCGCCGAAGAACAGGTTCATGTAGATGACGATCTTGGCAATCGGGAAGATCGCGCGATTGGTCTGCATCAGGGCCAGGTAGGACGAGTGGTACTCGGTCGGCGGCCCGATCGGGATCTCCTGCGGCGCCAGGACGACATCGAACGGCGGACGCATCATCGAGCCGAGGAACGAGAGCATGGCCGCGGCAACCGCGAGCGGGTTGGTGAACAGGGTCCAACTCAGGATGCCGCCCTGCTGTGCGGCGACGATCTCGGTCACCGAGAGGGTCTGATACTGCACCGCGACCGCGTAGACGGCCAACGCGAATGGCAGCTCGGCCGCGGTCACCTGCGACAACCCGCGGGTGACGCCGATCGCCGCATAGGGATGACCACTCTCACCGGCCCCCAGCGCCATCCCCAGCGAACCGAAGAAGACGAAGTAGAGCGCCAGGATCAGATCGCCGGCGAAGGACATGTTCGAGAACATGACCGATCCGTAGATAGTCGGCACGAACATCAGCAGGCCAACACCACCGGTGAGCCGGAACACCGGGCCCAGATAGAACATCACGCCATGGGTGATGGAACTGCGCAGCCCGTAGTTCTTGATCAGGTCGAGGTAGTTCTGCCAGACCGGGATGCCGTGCCGGCGCCCGACTCGGGCCGCGATCTTGGCCATCACCGCGGTCAGCAGGAAGCCATAGTTGGCGACGATGAACAGCGTCAGCAGCGCATAGGGGATCTTGATCCATTCAAACGACATGGTTAGAGCCCCATCCGCAGCAGGTAGACGACCACGACGAAGGCCAGCAGCTGGATCGCGTAGGTCTGGCCATTACCGGTGTAGAGCCGACGCAGCAATTCAGCACAGGCGTGCAGCAGATCGACGACGGCGGCCCAGAAGCGTTCGACCAGCGGCTCGGTGAGGAAGCCGAGCGCCTTGCGATAGGGTGCGAAGAAGTTCCAGGCAAAGTGCGTGGTCTCCGGTCGGTAGGGCCGCTCGCCAGCGAAGGCGATGTTGAACTGCTTGACCTTTTGCGCCTTGCGGTTGACGAAGACCAGCCAGGCGAACAGGCTCGCGAAGATGACGCCGACCACAATCATGATCGAGATCGGGCTCCAATAGCCGAAGGCACTGGTGATGGTCAGACCCTCCCAACCCAGGGCGCCCTCGGGATGGAACTGACTGATGTAGGCATCAACCCGGCGCAGCGCGAGCCCCGGGACCAATGCGAACACCAGCAGGAAGGCGACAAAGATCATCTGCGGCAGCACCAACCAGAACGGCGCCTCTTTCACCCGCCGGTGCTCGTCCTTGAGCTGCCCCAGGAAGATGGTGTGGATCAGCCGGAACAGATACAGGAAGGCGATCGGCCCTGAGATGAAGATCAGGATCATCGGCAGCCGATACTCGGCGGTCAGGATGGCGTTGTAGAAGATCCAACGCCCACCGAAGCCGGACAAGGGCGGCACGCCAGACATGGCGATGATGCCGATCAGCACCGCGATGAAGGACAGCGGCATCAGGGTGATCAGCCCGCCCATCCGATACATGTCACGGGTGCCGGTGCGTTTGGCGACGCCGCCGACCGAGAGGAACAGCATCGATTTGTAGATGAAGTGGTTGATGACGAACATCAGGGCCATCAGCCAGCCGAGATGATTCATCATCGCCAGGCCGAACAAGGCATAGCCCATCTGACCGATCGACGAATAGGCCAGCAGGCGCTTGGCGTCCTCTTGGAAGGCCGCCATCAGGTTGCCGATCAGCGCCGAGAGCGCACCGATCCAGAGCAGGATGTGGGTCAGCTCAACCCCGTAGAGCTGCTGACTGCCCATGGCCATCAACAGCACGAAGAGCCCGAACAGCCCGGCCTTGAGCAGGATGCCCGAGACCATCGGCGAGACATCAGTCTCGGCCTCGGCATGGGCGCCCGGCAGCCAGATATGGACGCCAATGGCCGCCGTCTTGGTCATGAAGCCGATGGCCAGGAGCAGGAAGACCCAGGGCGCGATCGGCGCGGCAACCTGCGCCAGACCGGCCAGCGAGAACAGTGGATCACCCGCGGCCGCCAGCGCGAATCCAGCCAGGATCAGGAAGGCGCCGCCGAGGGAAAAGATCATGTACGAGAGCGCATGCGGTTCCGAACGCTGACCGCGCAGGATCAGGAAGTAGGAGCCGATGGTGAGCGACTCCCAGGCCGCGAAGAAGCTGAAGGCGTCCTCGGCGAGAATCAGCATCGCCAGGCCGGCATACATCAGCATGGCCGAGGGATAGAAACCGATGCGCCGCCCCTGCGTCTGATAGCTCGCTAGCAAGATCAAGGCGCCGCCGAGCAGCATCACCGCGGCAAAGATCAGCTGCAGCGGATCATAACTGGGCAGCGTCAGCAGGAACCAAGCGACCATGCCGACGATGGCGATACTGTTCTTGATCCGCACCGACAGTGGCTCGAGGGCCAGAAAGGCGAGCGCGAACAGCAGCGGCAGGGCCAGCAGCAGATTGCCGTTGGGCGAGAGTACGCCCCAGATGAAGCCCAGGCCCCAGCCCGCGGCCACCGCGGTCAAGATCACCGCACGCTTGAAGGACGAGGCTGCAACCGGTTCCAGCGAGCGCTCCCGTTTGAGCGCCTGTCCGAACCATCGGAACAGATAGCCGGCCTCGAGCAAGGCACCGAACAGGATCAACCCGATCAGCGCCAACCGGCCCTCGCCGGCCAGCGCGATCACCAGCTCCCACTTGGCGTAGAAGCCTGGGAACGGCGGCAGACCGACCAGCAAGGCGATGAAGCTGGCAAAGGCGAAGATCAGGATCGGATGCCCCTGCAGCGCGCTCCAAGCCGTCAGCTTGCGCCCTTCGATCAGGCCAGACAGCCAATAGAGGCCCGCCTTAGCCACGGCATGGGCCAACAGGATGCCGCCGGCGATGAACAGGTAGCGATCACCGAGCAGGTCACGCTGGCCAAGGACCGCCAGAACCAGGCCGACCTGCGCCACCGAGGAGTAGCCCAGCAGGCGCCGGTCGTTGGTCTGCGCCAGGGCAAACAGATTGGCGCCGACAAAGCCGAAGAGTCCAATCCCGGTGGCCACCGGTAGCCAGGTCGAGCCGCCGATCAGCAGCAGCTTATCGGCGGCGAACAGCGCCGCGGATGCGGAGGCCGCTGACAGCATCGCCGAGAAGGCCGGATGGGCCGACTCGTAGATGTCGAGCGCCCAGCCATTGGCCGGGAACGGCTTCAGGTCCAGCAGGATGGCGATGAACATCAGGAAGAAGGCCAGCGCACCGCCCTGCAGCACCAGCGCCGACAGCTCGGCCATGCCGTCGATATTGAGGGTGCCGGTGGCATGGTAGGCGAAGATGATGCCGACCAACAGCAGAACGGTGATGACCTGGGAGGCGACCAGGTACTTGAAGCCAGCGCCCAAGGCGCGCTGATCGCGCGAGAGCAGCACCAGCCCACCGGTGGCGATGGCGACCAGCTCAAAGAACACGAACAGGTTGAACAGATCGCGGGTCAGGACGATGCCGCAGGCCGCCATGGTGAAGACCAGCAAGGTCGCCAGCGCCCGGCGACCCTGTTTGAACATGGTGTCCCGCAGGTAGACCGCCGAGAGCAAACCCGTCAGATTGATCAAAAGGGTCAGTACCGCCTCAGCCAGCCCCATGCGTAGGTTGATCGCATAGGGCGGCAGGGTTCCAGCGGTCATGATGTCCACCGCACTGCCATCACCAGTGGCCAGCACCCAGACCCAGCCGGCGGAGATCAGGCTCATCACGGCGAGTGCCGCCAGGCTGACACCATAGGCACCGGCGCGCCACTCATCACGCAGCAACCCGAGCAGGAACGCGGCCCCAAGCCCGACCGCGAGGATATAGATGGCGCTTACCATTTCAGGTCCTTGAACGCGGAGATATCGAGGGTGCGCTTGCTCTCATAGAGCTTGTACGCGTAGGCGAGCATCAGGGCCGTGACCCCAACCCCGATCACGATCGCGGTCAGCACCAGGGCCTGCGGCAGCGGATCGATGATGCGCGCGGCCGCCTCGGCCACTGGCACCGCCGCATCGAGGATCGGCGCCGTGCGCCCATGCAGGTAGCCGACGGCGACCATGACCAGGTTGACCCCGGTGTTGGCGACCGTGAAGGCGACGATCATGCGCAGGATGTTGCGATTGGTCAGCGCCCCATAGAGCCCGATCAGGATCAAGACGAAGCCAGTGGTCATGGCGATATAGGCCATCAGAGATCCTCCGTCTCGGACAGATGCGCCAGCATCGAGGAGAACTCAGCGCCGACCTTGAGGCCGATGAAGGAGTAGATGATCGGTATCGCCCCCGCCGAGAAGAGTTCGCCGAGGTTGCCGATCGGCAGGATGCGGTTGTCGAGGAAGCCACCGGCCAGGACGATGCCGAGCAGGCCGATGCCGACAAAGACCAGACCGGCGGTGGACTCGATGGCGGTGATCAGCCGATGACTGATGCGCCGTAGTGGATCGGTCAGCAGCAGCAACAGGATCGCCGAGGCGAGGATGGCACCGCCCTGAAAGCCACCACCCGGGGTCAGATGGCCATTGACGAAGACGTAGGCCCCAAGCAGCAGGATCAGCGGCACCAACAGCCGGGTGCCGGTGGTGAGCAACTCACCGGCAGGCGGCAACTCGCGCCCGGAGCCCCCACCCTCGCGACCGCCGTGAGACAGCACCAGGCCGACGATGGCGGCGGTCAGGAACAACACCGTGACCTCGCCGAGCGTGTCGAGCCCGCGGAAGGTGACGATGATGGCAGTGACGATGTTGGCCGCACCGATGTCCTGAGCCGTGTGCTCAGCGTAGTAACGGGCGCTGAGATTCAGCGTCTCGTCCGGGGAGTAGCTGGCCACGAGTCCGGCAAAGACCGCAGCCAACCCAAGCAGTAGCAGGATGACGAAACCGCGCCTAATCATGCTCGCCTCCGCGCACCCGCCCGAGGACGAAGAAGAACAGGAAGGTGGTCAGGCCACTGCCAATCGCGGCCTCGGTCATGGCCACATCCGGCGCGGCCAGCAGCAAGAACTGCACCGAGGCCAGCAGACTCACCAGCCCCGCGGAGAGGATGGAGACGGCCAGGCTTTGACTTTCGCGTGTCGCAAGCATCGCCGCCGCCACGATGGTGACGCTCAGCAACAGGCTCATCGCGATGAGCAATGTCATGGCTTCTCTCCCAGGTCTTCCTCGAGCTGATCGATGACGGTCTGCGGCGCCTGCTTGACCCCGACCCGGTGCGCCGCGCGCGCCAGCACCTGCGACGAGAGTGGATTGGTGAAGAGCAGGAACAGACCGATCAGCAGTAACTTCAGGGCCCAGTCCGGGCGCAGACAGGCCACCCCGGCGAGGGTCAGCAAGGTGCCCAAGGTGGTGGCCTTGGTGCCGGCCTGGATGCGGTTGTAGGCATCGGGCATGCGCACCAATCCGATTCCACCCGAGAGCAGGAAGACCGCCCCACCAACCAGCAGGATGGCCCCGAGCAGATACAGCAGCGATGGCATCAGAAGCCCCTTTCGATGTAGCGGGCGACGACGATCACCCCAAGAAACGACAGCAAGGCATAGACCAGGGCGACGTCCAGATAGATACCGCGGCCCTCGGCCAGTGCCGCGAGCGCGATCCCGGTGATACTGACGATGGTGAGGCTATCGAAGGCAATGATGCGATCGACCGCCGTCGGCCCGGCCATGAAGCGCCAGAGCGCGA
This sequence comes from Lamprobacter sp., assembly GCF_034860625.1. Lineage (NCBI taxonomy): Bacteria > Pseudomonadati > Pseudomonadota > Gammaproteobacteria > Chromatiales > Chromatiaceae > Lamprobacter > Lamprobacter sp. The sequence goes on along the minus strand of NZ_JAYESN010000019.1, from coordinate 46,143 downwards.
GCAGAAAGGCGACCCCAACGATGGTCGCGGCCAGATAGATCAGCAAATCAACCATAGATGACCTCGAGATAGCGCTCGAAACCGGCGACGATCTCGGCGGTGGCCCCCTCGACGTCGGTCGAGCCAACGCTGACCCAGTGCACATACAGCCACTCGCCATCCATCTCGACCGTAAGGGTGCCTGGCGTCAGCGAGATCGAGTTGGCGAGCATCAGCCGCCCCATGCGGCTCTTCAATCTGGTGCGGACCTTCACGATACCGGGCTTGATCGGTAACGATGGGGACAGGACGATGGCGGCGAGTTTCAGGTTGGACTTGACCAGCTCTTTGAAGAACAGGCCGTAGTAGAGGATTCCCGCAACAAACGCCTTGGGGGTGGCGCGAAATTCAGTGAAGAACGAGAGGCCGCTTGGGAACAGGAGCGCGATGGCTAGGGAGACGATGACCCCAACGATGAGCACGTCGACCGTCACCCGGCCCATGAGCATCAGCCAGAACAACAGCAGGGTCGCGAACATCACGACGATATGCCGTGCTCGCGTTAAGGTCTCGCTGTTCGCTGCCATCTTGAGCCTCGGAGGGAAAACGCCTGCTGTCACAAGGCTCATTCTGCCCGCACCCATGGGGCGCGAGTCAGGCTCACCCTGACATCAGCAACAGGGGGCTACCGCTAGAGTCCGTCCGTCGGTCGTCGCCCAGACGCCGGTTTCGAGCATCGCTCATCCTGCAACCAGCGGTGCTCATCTTGCCTCCGCTGCTCGCCGATTACGATGCCTTGGGTCAAGATGTCATTGACTTTGCCTCCATTGATCAGGTCGAAGGCCGTCAAGCGGGACCGAAGGTCGTAGCGAACCCAAAGATCGCGGTCGGTCTCAGGGCTTCTTAACTTCTTAACTTCTTAGCTTCCTGCCCGGCATCCTTGCCATCAGGCCAGGGGCTCAGACGCCGCCGCTGTGGACCGTCTCGTAGTAGAGCTTTTCCAATTCCTCCTTGTGCTTGGCCTCTTCGTTGGCGAGATACTCGAACAACTCCTTGAAGGGGCCAGCCGGCGAGCTGTCAGCGAGTGAGCGGTAGTGCGTCATCGCAAGATGCTCGCGGCTCATGGCGTACTGCAGCACCGCTTGATCATCGGGCTTCTCGCCGAGGTCGGGCGTCATCACCGCCTCGGCAAACTTGCCGTCCGTCGCCGGACGCTCCACCTCGGCCGTGATCTGGTCTTCGATGTCGTCGCGCGCCGCCAGCGCGGTAAACAGTTCGTAGTGGCCCTGCTCCTCTTTCGCCAATTCCTCGGCCAGCCAACGGAAGTTCTTGCTGATCTTCGGAATCAGGTCGGTATAGAAGTTGCGCGCGCTCTCCTCGAAGGAGGTCGCAACGCTGAGCACGTCCTCTAAGGTGGTCATGGAACGGATGCGCTCGTAGCTGGACTGCTGACCCTCCAGCGGGCCAGAGGTTTGTTCGTTCATCGTGTTTTCTCTTATGCATCAATCAATAAAGATGCTCTGGCCGTTGCGCGCATCAGGGACTCGCCTGAGTTCAGGCTGACGTCCCGAAGGACTGATCCTCGAGGAAGGCGCGCAGTGTGTCCTCGCGATCCTGCTCGAGCGGAGGTCTGCAGCACCTTACCCTTGCCGCGGAATTCAGACAATCCTTCAAGCACCGAATACCAGATCGACTACGATAGCGATCCCGCTCAGGCCACCAAGACCACCGATGAGACCGTTCGGCTCAAGCTGGGTTTTCAATGGTAGAGGAAAGGGTCGAGGAACTGCCTGAGTCGAACTCAGGTAAGCGACGCAGCAGCAGCTCCTGCGTCGGATAGGCAAAGGCGACACCGGCCTCTTCGAAGCGCTGGTGGATACCGAGATTGATCGCCTGCTGCACATCCATATAGAGCGCATAGTCTGGACTGAGCACGTAGTAGACCGCCTCGAACACCAGCGCAAAATCCCCAAATTCGGCGAAATGGGCACGATCGAAGCGCGCATTCGGCAGGTCTTCGATGACCTCGCGAATCATCACCGGAATCTGCTCGATCAGATGACGCGGGGTCTGGTAGGTGACTTGCAGCTTGAAGGCAATTCGCCGCTCCTTGAAATGCTTGAAGTTGTGGATGCGGCTATTAAGCAGGTCGCTATTGGAGAGCACCACCATCTCACCAGAGAGACTGCGGATGCGGGTGGTCTTGACCCCAATGTGCTCGATCACACCGAGGGTCTGCCCGGACATGATGAAGTCACCCACCCGGAAGGGCTTGTCGAGGATGATCGCCATCGAGCTGAACACATCGCCAAGAATATTCTGGACCGCGAAGGCGATCGCCAAGCTACCCACACCCAGCGCGCCGACCAGGCCCGCAACGGGATATCGGAAGTAGGCCAGCAACGAGACGATGACGGTGATCCAGATACCGACCCGCAGGAAGAACAGCAGCAGCCCATAGGCCGTGACGGTGGAAGGGTCGCGCATCTCCTGGCGTGTGCGTCGACGGTTGAAGTAATCGACCATCGCCGCATTGGCCCAGATGCCAAGCTGGATGTAGAAGGCCACCACCAGCAGGGTCCAGAGCCAGTCTTTGACCGTCGGACTGGCCAGGCCGGAGAAGACCATCGCCACATAGAAGGCGGCGATCAGCACAAACAGCTGACTGGTGTTGCCAGCGATGGCTGAGAGTGCCAGCCGAAAGTCGCCAGAGACGGCCGTTGGGCTCTTCGCTTTGCGCCGATTCAAGGCACGCCGTGCGCCCATCCTTACCAGCGAGACGACGACGATCACGACCACGAACATGAGGATCGCGACCGCCAGCTCACGGGCGCGGATGCTCTGGTCGTCAATCACCAAGATCTCAGCCTCCCACCAGGTGCTGATCGTCTCCTGCGCCTGGAGCAACTGCAGCGACAGCGTCTGCTCTTGCACCAAGGCCTCGACCTGGGGGCGCATCCCCTCCAGCAGCGCGATCAGTTCATCCTGGACCTCGAGTAGCGCGCGGCCATAGCCTTCAGCGAGATCCTGCGCCTGGCTACGAACCGCCATCGCCTCGCGCGCGCCCTCGCTGAGATCAGGATCACGCAGGCGCCGCGTCTGTGCGAGCTGGATCGAGCGCAGGGCGTTGAGACGCTCCTCGACCTCGTCCTTTTCGGCCTGGGCTGCCGAGGCATCCATGATGATCTGCCGCAGCAGCGCCGCGAGGTCGAGCGACTCCGGGTCGTTCATGAGCTGATAACGCTGCTCCCAGAGGCCACGCATCCGGATCAGCGTGTCGACGGCCGCGGTTAATGAATCAACACTGACACGCGCCGCGGTGAGCTCAGCCTGACGCGTCGACACCCACTCCTTCAAGCTCGCCTGGTCTGCGCCGTCGTCGGCTTCGGCTTCGGCTAATCGGCGCTGCGCTTGATACAGGTCGGACTCCGCCTGATCGCCGGTGCGTTGCAGGGCCTCAATCTGCGCTTTCATTTCCGCTTCGGTCGCCGACAGCTCTGTGAGCCGCTGATCGAGCGCCTCGCGGGAGAGCTCGATGCGCGGCTCAAGGAACGCGATGCGCGCGTCCAACATCGCCTGTTGGATCTCAGCAAGGCGGTCCTCGTTGCGCGTCAACTCGAGCGTACTCTGGAGAGCGGCCAGTTGCTGCCGCGCGAGCAGCTCCTTGAGGCGCGCGAGCTCGAGATCCTGCTCAAGCGCGGCGCGCTCGGTCGCGCTGATCCCATTTCTCGCTCCACCCCGATCCGCCGCGGTCAGTCGATCACGCACCGCACGACGCGCACGCACAGCCGCAGTCAGCTCCTTTTCAGCGGCGTTCAAGCGACGCGTCGCGGACTCGATGCGCGTCTCCGCAACCTCCTTAACCCCCTGCGTCATCGATCGCTCGGCGCGTTGCTGATCGAGCAACGAGATCGGAAACGGAGGCTCTAACGACACCCCGTCACGCTCGACGATCTCAAGCTGCTGGCGTTTCTCAGCAAGTTCAGCCTCGCTCGACTGCAAGCGCCCGCGCAGTGTCGCGCGCCGCTGCACCGCAATCCGCAGCTCGCGCAGCAGCTCAATCTTGCTGCGAATCTTCGCGACGCGCGCCTCGAGCGCAGCGAGCACAAGCTTGCCTTCAACGACATCAGCGCTTGCAGCAGCCTCCGTCTCGGTTCCAGCATCCGCCCCGGTTTTAGCCTCCGCGGCGGCCTTTTCCTCAGCTTCAGCAGCCGCATCCAGCTCGGTTTCTGCCTCAGCGGCCGTCGCCTCATCATCGCCCGTCTCGCGAGCCTGACTCACACCGCTCTCACCTTCAGCCTCGGTCTCGGTCTCCCCAGCCTGCTGAGACTCCTGAGCCTCGGCATCCGCCGCGCCAGAAGCCTCCTGAGCCTCCGCCTCAAGCGCTGCAGCCGCTTCCTCAGCCTCGGCCTGAGCAGCCTCTAGCGCGGCCTCCTGCTCTGCGATCCGTGCATCGATCAGGTCCAGCGTGACCTGAAAATCCTCCGCTGATGTCATCGGCTGTGGCAGCGCCGGTAACCCGATCGCCGCCGGGTTGAACGGCAACGCATCGGTCTCCTGGGCAGCGGCCGCTGGTTCTGCCTCTGCCTCTGCCTCCGCGGCTGGCGGAGCCGTGGCCTGATCGCCTTCAGCACCTTGCTCCGATGCGGCGGATGCAGGGGCTGAGGTGTCATCTTCCTGGGCCAATGCGAGCAGTGGCAGCAGCAGGGCAAGCCATAAGAGAGAGGCTGATAGGCTGTACTTCAATATCATAAGAAATTTAAAATCAAGGCTTTGCGAGGTCATACCATCGCAGACCGTAGCAGCTGAATGGCGCGAGATCAGAGAATAGAAAATCAGTGTATCGGCTCGAGCGCGCCTCTATCAACCGCGCCCTCAGACCAAACAAAAAGCTGTTCAAGCTCGAGATTAGGTCGAGCCCCGGTGGACTGGGTCACGCCAAGCCTCGAGCTGCTCGATGATCGGCGCAATCGCCGGCGGCGTCGGATCATCCACGAACAGCCGGCGCAGCATGGTGCGATGGGCGCCATTGACGATGACGGGCTCTGCGACACCTTCGAGCCGCAGCGACTCGACGCTGACAGCACCATCGCCGAGCCCATCGCCCAGCCCCTCGCTCAGCTCATCGAACCAGGCATGCAGCTGCTTACTGAGCGCCTCGGAGCCGACCTCAGCGGCGACCGCATCGAGGCTGGCGATGAGCTGTTTCGGCGGCTCGACCAAGCGCGCACCGATGATGGCGCGCGGCACCGATTCGGGCCAAGATAGACCATTGATTGAGCAGCCGACGCGTCAATTACTTCAGCGCCGCCGCTATCGATTCAGCGCCAACGCGATCGAGCCGATCTAGCCGAAACGAACTCGGCATGTTTTAATCTCAACGCTGTCGCTCTCATCGCTAAAATAGGCTTGAAACGCTGCGTTCGCAGATTAACGTAAGAGGCACTTCTCATGAACGCCTTTGACCTGCGTACCTCTGCGTCATCTGTGGTTTTTAACCTGCATGGCGCGTCGCCACCCCGGACGATGAAGCGCTTGTTTCACGGTCAGGATGCCCGCGCAAAAGAAATCGTCTCTCGCGTGAACCGCCACCCAGCCTTCCAAGCATCACCAGTCGCGAATCGAGCTTAACAGCCTGCCTCAATGGCAGCAACCAGCGCGAACCAAAGACCGAGTCTTGCAATCCACAGCAGCTGCCCGTGGCTTAGAATCACTCGCTTTCTGCACTTGACTTCTCCGCACAGCACGAGATGACCGATTTAAAACACTTGGAGCGATGACATCCATTCATGACTTTCTCTATCGACAACCTTTACAAACCAGGGCTGATAGCGCCATTACGGCTCGCTGTTGCCGGCCTGTTAGCGACCGCCACAGCGACGGCCGACGAGATCATCATGCAGAACGGCGATCGGCTGAGTGGCGATGTCGTCCGCCAAGACAAGGGACAGCTCCAGTTGCAGACCGCCTACGCAGGTACCATTGCGATCGATTGGGACCAGGTGCAAGAGGTTGTGCTCGACGAGCCGGCCGCGGTCCTGCTCGACGACGACCGCGTGATCGAGGTCGCCAAGGTCACGCAGACGCAAGATGAGGTGCAGCTCACCCCTCCCGGGGACGCCGAGCCGATGTCGCTGCCGCCCGAACGTGTTGAGATCATCGAGCCCGAGCCCTGGGAGATCGGCAACGGCTATCGCCTGACCGGACGCGTCAACCTTGCCCTGCAGGATGAGACCGGCAATTCCGAGAGTACCGAGCTTGATCTCGATTTCGATCTCCGATTCCGCCGCCGTTGGCACGAGCTCGAGACCTATGGGCAGCTCGAATATGACACCACGCGCGGCATCAAGACCACCGAGAACTGGACCCTGCTGAACAAATACACCCGCCGTTTTCCAAAGTCTCCCTGGTATGGCGCGGCCTGGCTCAGATTGAAACACGACCGCTTCGCTGATCTGCGCCTGCGCTACCTGGTCGGGCCGTCACTGGGCTATCGATTCAGTACCCACGATGACATGCGTCTGAGCGCCGAGGTCGGGCCGATCTATCTGCACGAGGACTTCTATGACCATGAAGACGCCGAGCGCTGGGGGCCGGGCGTCTTCATCGATTATGAACAAGATCTGTTATCCGATCGGCTCCAGTTCTATCTCAATGGCATGGGCTTCAGCGCTATCAATGGACAAAGCAAAGACCTGTGGGTCTCTTGGACGGGATTGCGCGTCCCACTCATCGGCGGCTTTGTCGGCAGTATTGAATACGAGATCGACTACGATAGCGATCCCGCTCAGGCCACCAAGACCACCGATGAGACCATTCGGCTCAAGCTGGGTTATCAATGGTAGATGAAAGGGTCGAGGAGCTGCCTGAGTCGAACTCAGGCAGGCGACGCAGCAGCAATTCCCGGTTAAAGTCTATTTGACAGCCTTTAATGACCATGACGCCAAGGCACCATTTGACCGGAAAAGGTCTACCCTCAACACGATCGGTTGCTTTCAATAAGTCTTTATTTTAGACGCTGAAGCTTTCTCTCAAAACGGGCGATCGGCAATGTCCAAATCTCGGCGTGCTAAGGCGATTTCTGTCAAAGCTCATACCGCCTTGCTGGTCTTTTCGCTCGCCTTCTGCGTCGCATCGCCGGTCACAGTGCCCGCTCTGCTCCCGACGCCGCTCTTTGAAGGCAAACGAACATCCTGCGCAATTCGGTATGATCTTTTCCGGCAATCGCCTAATCGCGCTGATGCTCGTGCTCTTCTGGGGCTGACTGAGCTGCACTCGCAGCCTGGTCGCTTACCAACGAACCGAGACTGGATACTGAGAGATCAATGGGTCTGGAGTCAGCAGCAGGGCCTGGCCGGCGATCGCCTGGCACACGAGCATGCGATCAAAGGGATCCTGGTGAAGAGCGGGCAATCGGCCAAGCTCCAGCGTATCCGCCTCGCTGAGCGCTAGCGTATCCACGCGGTGACGCGCCCGCGCCTCCGGGATGAAGGCCGCTGGAGTCATCCCCTGTGGCAACGGTAATCGCCCAAGCGCGTGCTTGACGCCAATCTCCCAAGCCGACGCAGCAGAGAGCAGCACCTCGTTGTCAGGGTTTCGGATGAGCGTTGACGCGGTCTCTGACAGCCGGTGTTCTGCACTCGCGAGCCAAAGAAAGGTGCAGGTGTCGAGGATCAGCTTCATTTCCCAATGGCCGATGTTTTCGGCACCGCTTGCGCAGGGGGCTCCCCGGCAGCACCAAACGCGACGGCTATGTCATCAGGCAGGGGATCCCAGAATGCAGCCGGGAGATCATAGCCAGGCTCGTGCGGGCCTTGCCCGATCATGCGTTCGGTGGTGACTGAACGCGGGATTGGCGTTAGCTCCGCCACCGGGATATTGCGTCGTGCAATCACCACTCGCTCACCACGCAAGACAGCATCCAAATAGGCGGACAACTTCGCTTTCGCCTCGTGCAGATTAACCTGGATCATTACCGGACTTACTTGTTAGTCAACTCGATGACTAAAAGTCTAGGCTCGATGCCGAACGATGTCCAGTATGCCCCGCGGGTCCATGCACCCCGCGGATAGCACCGGCAAGGCAGACGTAACCGTTGCCACCCTATGGCTGGCTGCGGTGATCAACTGGAACCACTTTTAGCAACGAAATTCTTAGCAACGAAATCTTCCTTAGCAACGCAATCTTCGATCGGGATCAAAGAACCTCAGTCTGCTAACGCCAGGACTCAAGCTGCTCAATGATCGGCGTGATGGCGGGCGGGGTTGGGTCGTCGGCGAACAGCCGGCGCAGCATGGTGCGATGGGCGCCATTGACGATGACGGGCTCTGCGACACCTTCGAGCCGCAGCGACTCGACGCTGACAGCACCATCGCCGAGCCCATCGCCCAGCCCCTCGCTCAGCCCCTCGCTCAGCCCCTCGCTCAGCTCATCGAACCAGGCATGCAGCTGCTCACTGAGCGCCTCGGAGCCGACCTCAGCGGCGACCGCATCGAGGCTGGCGATGAGCTGTTTCGGCGGCTCGACCAAGCGCGCACCGATGATGGCGCGCGGCACCGATTCGGGCCAAGGTCGCGCGTTCAATGCCTGCAAAAAGGCGCTGCCGGGGCGCAGATCGATCTTCGCCTCCCCTAGCCCATCGCGCAGACCAGCAAACAGGGAAAAGCGTCGGCGCTGGGCGTCCTCGAACTGCTCGCGCAGCTCGAGCCAGATACGCAGCCGGGCCCAGGCCGAGCCCTGGTTCGGGGTGCCGACCATGATCAGTCCGCCGATCGGAGCACCCTCGACTTTGGCCAACTCGGCCACCGGATGTCGCCAGCGGCTGACGAATTCTCGCGCCAGCAGCCCGCCCATGCTATGGCCGATCAGGATCACCGGGCGATCGTCGGGCAACGCGCCCCAGTGCTGGGCGAGGAAGGCGGCGCTGCGGTCGATGCCCTGATCGTTCGGATAGCGTAGCTCCCAGACCTCGAAGCCGGCCTCGGCCACTGCCGGGGCCAGGTCATCCCAGATGATGCCGGGCTCGTCGAGACCGTGGATGAGGACCAGGCGCGGGCGCTCGGGGGCGTTCGTGCCCGAGCCGGCCAAAGGCTTACCGGTGTGCAGCGCCGCCGGCAGACGCAAGAAGAGGCCATGCCCATCACTGGCCGGGCTCATCAGCTCCGGGAACCAATCATCGAGCTGATCATGGACCAGGGTGCGCAACGCTCGCTCCTCGTCTGGGTGCAGCTCGGCCCAGCCGGTCCAAAGCGCGGCGACGGCCAAGAGGAGTGCGAAGGCTTGGAGCAGGCGTCGGCGCAGCGGCTTGAAGCGCCTCCGGTGGACTGGATCGCCCGCCGGAGGCCGTTGAGAAGGCATGCGTGCCGCGGTTCAGTCCTCGAGCGACTCGTAGGTGTGGGTGGTGCGGAACAACAGCCAGAGACCAAAGACGGTCGCCAGCACCTCGGCGGCGAGCGCCATGACGAGCGCCATCAGACTGGCGAAATCCACCGCCGAGACCCAGGAGCCGCCGAGTGTGGTCGGCGTGGTTTGGATCGTTGGCACACCACCCTGGGGCGCGGCAAGGAAGTAGAACAGCATCTGTGCAACCTCGATCAGCATCACCAGGATCGAGAAGATAATCCCCACGCTGCTGGCGATGAGGCCGGTCCAGACCGTACGCGTGACGCTGCCCTCACTCGGGCGCAGCGCCGGGTCGGCGATCTTGCGCCCCAAGGCCGGATAGCGCGAGAACCAGAAGATGACGAACACCAGCAGCAGCAGATTCATCGCGCTCAGATAGCTGACGATCGGCAAGCCTTGGCGCGTCCCGGTGACGCTGCCGGAAAAGGTAAACACATAGAGCATCAGGAATACCGGGAAGGCCCCCATCACGATCTGGGTCCAGAATCCGACACGACCGGTGCGCTGGAAGGTCTTGGCAAGACCATCGACCTTGGAGACATGAAGACCATTGACGAGTTTCTTCAGCATGATTGACCTCATTCGCCGGTGGCGACTAATTGAGAAAGAAAGCGAGATATCAGATCACGGCGACCAAGCGCCCCACAAAAACCTTGAGTATCGAATGGATCAGCATCGTCCGCGGGTGTTCGCGGAACTACGCAGCAACGCGGTCCGAGGGGCTCGCAGCATCCCTGCGATGAACGCCCTAGGAACAGGCTGATCCTCAAGCCAGATCCGATCCGATCAGCTCTGCGCTGGTGCCGATACGGCATCAGGCGTGGCTCCTGTGCCTGTGCTCGTATCGTTTCCGCTGCCCGCATCACCCTGCGCATCGCCTCCATGACCCGCTCTAGCACCCTTGACCCGCTCGCGCAGGCTCTGCACCAACACATACAGTGGTGGAATCACGATGATGCCGAACACCGTCGCCGCGATCATACCGCCAAGCACCACGACACCGAGCGAAACCTGACTCGCCGCGCCAGCGCCGGTCGCCAGCACCAGCGGCAGCATGCCCAGAATGAAGCTGAACGCGGTCATCAGCACCGCGCGGAAGCGGATACGCGCGGCATCGGCGGCGGCCTGTTGAATCGGCAGCCCCTCCTCGCGTAGCTGCTTGGCGAACTCGACGATCAGGATCGCATTCTTGCTCGCCAGGCCGATCAGCATCACCAGGCCGATCTGGGTATAGACGTTGTTATCCAGCCCGACCGCCCAGGTTGCCGCCAGGCCACCGAGGGCAGCGATCACCACCGAGAGGATGACCGAGGTCGGCACCGTCCAGCTCTCGTATTGAGCGACCAGGAACAGATAGACGAACAACAGCGCCAGCGCCAGCACAACGGCCGCCTCACCGCCGGCCTGCACCTCTTGGAAGGTGGTACCGCTCCAGTCGATCGCGAAGCCATCCGGCAGATTATCGCGCTCAATCTCCCGCAAGGCCGCAATGCCCTCGCCAGTGCTGCCGACCGGTGTCACATTGACACTGGCGGCACGGAACATGTTGAAGCGCCGCGTGCTCTCCGGTCCCAACACGGGCTCGACGGTCACCAACGAGGCCAGCGGCACCATCTGCCCGCGCGTGTTGCGCACATGCAGCCGTGACAGATCCTCGGGGCTCATCCGAAACGGCGCATCGGCCTGCAGGAAGACGCGGAAGGTACGCCCGAACAGGTTGAAATCGTTGACATAGAGCGAGCCGAGATTCGCCTGCAGGGTCAGGAATAGGTCCGAGACCCGCACCCCCATGGCCTCGGCGCGCTGGCGGTCGATGTCCAGGAACAACTGCGGCGTCCGTGCGCTGAAGGTCGAAAAGGCGCGCTGGATCTCAGGATTGCCATTGGTGTTGATGATGAAACCCTGCAGCACCCCGGCCAGTTCCTCCGGCGAGCGACCGGCCAGATCGAGCAGTTCCATCTCGATACCGCCGGCGGTGCCGAGGCCCTGGATCGGCGGCGCCGCGAACGCAAACACCGTCGCTTGTGGGATCGACAACAGCAGCGGCTGCACCCGTGCGAGTACCGCATCCGAGCTATGCTCCAGCCCCGGGCGCTCATCCCAATGCTTCAGGATCGCGATCGCCAGGCCGCCGCTCGAGCGCACCCCAGCCAGCAGACTAAAGCCAGCGACGGTGAGCACGTGATCGACCTCCTCCTGCGCAGCCAGTGTTTGCTGCACCTGCTCCAACACCGCCCCGGTGCGGTCGACCGACGAAGCGTCAGGCAGCGAGACATCGATAAAGAAGTAACCCGTGTCCTCGCTTGGGATAAAGCCGGTCGGTACCTTGTTGAACAGCCAGCCAGCACCGACACCGCTGGCGATGATCACCAACAGCGCGATGATGGAGCGCTTACCCAAGCTTTTGACGAGCGCGGTGTAGCCGTTGCGTGTCCAGTCGAGCGCCTGGTTGAACCAGCGCAGCGGTCCGCGCGGCGCCCGCGACGGGCGCAGCAGTAAGCCGCAGAGCGCCGGACTCAGGGTCAAGGCGACCAACGACGAGAGGGTGACCGCCACCGAGATGGTCACCGCGAACTGCAGATAGAGCTGTCCGGTGATGCCGGGCAGGAAGGCGGTCGGCACGAACACCGCGTAGAGCACCAGTGTGGTGGCGATAATCGGCCCGGTGACCTGCACCATCGCGCGCTTGGCGGCCTCCTTGGCGCTGAGCCCTTCTTCGTCCATCAAACGTTGCGTGTTTTCGACCACGACGATGGCATCGTCGACGACGATACCGATGGCGAGGATGATCGCGAACATCGACACCGTGTTGATCGACAGCCCGGCGGCGAGCAAGATCGCGAAGGCGCCGATGATCGAGACCGGGATCGCCAATACCGGCACCAGGGTCGAGCGCCAGTCGCCGAGGAACAGATAGGTCACCAGGATAACCAGCCCCAACGCCTGGAATAGCGTGATCACCACGTTGCGCATGCTGATGCGCACAAAGTCGGTGGTGTCATAGTAGATCGCGTACTCGAGATCGTCCGGAAAGCGCTCAGCGATCTGATCCAGGGTCGCGTAGACGCGGTCGGCGGTCTCCAGCGCGTTGGCACCCGGCGACAGATAGATGCCGAGCGCCGCGGTCGGCGCACCATCAATCCAGGCATTGGCGTCATAGGTCTGAGCACCGAGCTCGATACGGGCGACATCGCCCAGGCGGATGGTCGAACCATCCGGGTTGGAGCGCACCAAGATCTCCTCGAACTCGGAGACCTCGGTCAACCGCCCCTGTGCCTGCAGGCTGTAGGTGAACGCTCGACCCTCATTACCCGGCGGAGCGCCGAGCCGGCCAACCGCGGCCTGCAGGTTTTGCCGGCGGATGGCATCCACTACCTCGGCCTCGCTGACGCCGAGCGCGGTCATCACCTGCGGGTTGAGCCAGATGCGCATCGCGTAATCGAGTGGGCCAAACTGGCTCGCCTCGCCAACACCGGGGATACGCGCCAGAGCATCACGGATGTTGATCTCCATGTAATTGGAGAGGAACAGGCGATCGTAACTGCCGCCTGGCGAGAGCAGGTTTACCGTCAGCAGCATATTGGTCGACTGCTTGCGCACCGAGACGCCCTGCTGGACCACCTCATTGGGCAGCGTCGGCGTGGCCAGCGCGACCCGGTTCTGCACGTTGACCGCGGCGATGTCCGGATCGGTGCCGAGCGCGAAGGTCACGTCAAGCCGGTAGCTACCGGTGTTGTCGCTGGTCGAGGTCATGTACAGCATGTCGTCGACGCCGTTGACCTCGGCCTCGATCGGCGCGGCGACGGTCTCGGCGACGACCTCGGCATTGGCGCCCGGATACCGCGCCTGTACCGAGACCTGCGGCGGCACGATGTCTGGGAATTGCGCGACCGGCAGCACCTGAATGGCGATGGTGCCGGCAATGATGATCACCAGCGAGATCACCATCGCGAAGCGGGCGCGGTTGATGAAGAAGGCGGAGAACATAGTGGATCAGCCCTCGTCGTCTAGGGTCGCCGGGCTCGGCTGCACCCGCATGCCGGGACGCGCCTTTTGCACACCCTCGACGATCACCTGCTGCCCCAGCTGTAGCCCCGACTTGACCACCCAGTCGGTATCGACCCGCGCCCCCAGCTCGACGCGCGCCAGCTCGACCTGGTTGTCGGCAGTGACCACCAGCACCAGCCTCCCGGCCTGGTCTTGCTGCACTGCGATCTGCGGCACCACGATCGCAGTCTCTGGCTCGGCCGCCTTCGCCACGACGGTCACGAACTGCCCCGGCAGCAGCACTTCGCTCGCATTATCGAAGCTGGCGCGCACCCGCACCGTGTCGGTGGTCTGGTCGACCTCGGGGTCAAAAAACTCGAAGCGGCCGGGCTCATCCAGCATCGAATCGTCGGCGAGGCGGACGTAGGGCCGGAATTCGGCGTTTTCACGCATCCGCCGCACCGCGAGCATCGCACGATCATTGATTGGGATGTTGACGAAGATCGGGTCGAGACGCACCAGCCGCGCCAGCGATCCCGACGCCGGACCCACCACGGCGCCCTCGGCGAAGGAAACACGGCCGATGCGGCCATCGAAGGGCGCGCGGATCTCGGTGTAGCTGAGCTCGATCTCGGCGCGCTGCAGCGCAGCTTGCGCCGCATCACGCGCCGCCCTCGCCTCTTGCTCGGCGGCCACGGCGGCATCAAGCTGAGCCTGGGTGGCGCCCCCACGCTGGATCAGCGGCTCCAGGCGCTCGCGCTGCAACCGCGCATTGGTCAGGGTCGCGGTGGCACGCTCGACATCGGCACGGCGCGCAACCACATTGGCCTCGAATGGCTCGCGCTCGATGCGGAACAGCAGATCGCCGGCCTTGACCGCGGCGCCTTCCTCGAAGCTGCGCTCGGTGAGAAAGCCATTGACCCGCGCGACCAGATCGACGGCATCGATCGCCTCGACGCGGCCAACGAACTCCATTTGCGGCGTGATCTCACGCTCGACCACCGGCGCGACACCGACGGCCGGCGGTGGCGGCGGCGCAACCGGCCCCGCTGTTTGATTGCCAGGCTCACAGGCGACCAGCCCGATCGCGCTCGACAGAAAGAAGAGAGTCAGGATTCGCCGCATGAGGACTCCGTGATGACTGGATGGAGGGATGGATGAAGGTATGATGGTCGGAATAATTATCGGAATGATTGCCGGAATGAAAGAGGCTGCAACACATGCAGAGTGCGGCCGCATCCAACCAGCGGTGCGGCCGCGAGACCGTGATCTGTGCACCCATGAGCCAAACGGGCGTGATCGGCAGAACAGTACTCGATCAAGGGTTGGTTTGCTCGATGAAATTGACTGCTCGATGAAACGACTCGACGGCGGATCAATGCACATTCAGCACCCCAACCCAAAGCAGCAGTGAGAGGATCAACAAAGACAGCCCGGCCACCGGCCACTGTCGCAGACCGCGATCCAGCCTTTCCACACCAGCACCGATCGCGCTGATCAGGCGCACCAAGGGCGCCCACCAGACCAGGATGTCGCCCGGCGGCACCGGCGGCAGTCGCTCACCCCAGCGCCACAAAGCCAAGGCCGCAAGCGCGCCGAGCAGCAAGGGCCAACTCGCCTTCCAGAGGTCAGCGGGGCTGATCGAGAGCACCAGCCAGGTCTGTGTCGGACCGATGCCAAGCCAAGGCAGCAGCAGCCAGGGCAGCAGCAACGCGGCGAGCGCCATCAGCCACCAGGGCAAGAGTCGTCGAAACAGACCGCTGCAAGGTCCCTGGATCGCATGAGGGTCGATCGCCCCCACACTGCCCGCATCCGTTTCGCCCTCCATGGCTGCACCCGTTTTGCCGCCAAGGGTCAGGCTCGGCTTGACCGCACTCGGACCTGGCTCACTGACAGCTGACGAACGCCCACCTGCGCCACTGACAGCTGCCACAGCACCCTCGCCACTGCACCACAGCCGGCGCAGGAAATGCAGCATCAGCAGGGTCGAGCCCGCCGCCGAGAGCGCCGCCAGCAGCCCGAGCGCGGGGCTATCAAAGAGTGGCTTTAGCGCCAGCTTGGCCGCCGCACCCCCAGTCAACGGCAGACCCGCAATCCCCAGCCCGACCAGCGCCGCCGGCAGCAGCACCAGCCAGCGCCGTCGGGTCACGCCCTCAGCAATCAGGCCCAGACCGAGAAAGAGCGCGCCCTTGGCGAGCAGATGATGCGCCGCGTAGAGGGTGAGTAAGAGCACCACGGCCGATTCGCCTGCTCGCAATGCCAAGCCGGTTGCGGCCGCGATCAGCCCCATCTGACTGATACTCGAATAGGCCAGCACGGTCTTGGCGTTGCGCTGGGTGATACCGATCGCGACGCCATAGAAGGCGCTGATCCAGCCCAGCACGATCAACAGCTCACCCCAGGCCGGCGCTCCAGCCTCGAACGGCAAGAAGCGGATCAGGCCGATGACGCCGGCCTTGACCGCCGCGCCGCTGAGCACCGCCGCAGCGGGGAACGGCGCGGCCGTATAGGCCAGCGGCATCCAGACATGCCCCGGCACCAGCGCGATCTTGAGCGCGAAGCCGAGCAGCAGCAACGCCATGCTCAGGCCCGACCAAGGTGAGCCTGAGAGCCCTGCAACCAGGCTGGTGATCGCCAGACTCGGCTCCGAACTCGCCGCTGAGAGCAGCGCAAAGGCCAGCAGCAAGGCGATCTCGCCGAGGATTGCGAGCAGCAGGTAGAGGCCGGTGGCGCGGCGCGCGAAGGCCGTGCCATCGTGCGCGATCAGGCCGAAGGCAGCCAGGCTGACCAGCCCATAGAACAGGTAGAAGCTGACCAGGTCCGCGGCGATGAAGACGCCGAGGCTACCGGTCAGGGTCAGCAGCCAGAACAGCGTAAACCGTCCCCGATGCGGCGACGCCTGCAGCATTGGCGCGGCGTAAAGTCCGCCCGCAGCCCAGAGCAGCGCGGCGACGCCGAGCAGCGCGGCGCCGGGCCGGTCGACGACCAGGCCGATCGCAAGGCCGGTGGGGTCGAACAATAGCGAGATCGCGGCGACATCGCCCTGTGCGACCTCGCCCTGGCCGAGCACCAGCATCGCAACGATCGCTGCCGCCAGCGCCGGCAGCGGGATCAGCGCTAGCAGCACCCAAAGGCGCTCGCGGATCGGCTGCGAAAAACAGGCCAGCACAGCCAGGGCCGGCGTCGCTAGCCCAACGCCAACCAGCAGCTCGGCCATCGGCAGCGAGGCGATCATGGCCGTGACCCCACCGCGCTGGGCAGCTCAACCGCACTGAGCCCAGCGGGCTCGGCCAAGGGCTCTAACATCGCCATCGCCTCACCACCGCGACCGATCTGCAGGATCTCAAACGAGGTCAGCGGCACCAGTCCGAGCGCAATCGAGACCAAGGCGAGGGCCAACACGATCAGCTCACGCGAGCGCGGGACCGGCCGCTGCAGCCGCGGTTGTCCCTGGACCGATTGGACCTGACCCGTTTGCTCCGCCGGCTCAGGCGACGACTCAGGCAATGACGCAGACTGCCGGTCAGTTGGAGGCCCTGCTCCAACACTAATGGCCCCAGCGCTAGCAAAGCTCGCCGCCGCCAGCACCCGATAGAGGTAGGTCCCCGTGAGCAGGCCGCCGAACAGGATCACCAGCGTCCACCACCATTGCCCGGTCTCGATCGCGGCCCGCAGCAGCAGCCATTTGGCCGCAAAGCCTCCACTCGGCGGCAGCCCCATCAACGACAGCCCGGACAGCGCAAAGGCGACCAGCGTGATCGGCAGCAGCCGGCTGAGACCACCCAGGTCCACGATCCGATCATGGCCGAGCGCGATCGCGATCAGCCCGGCTCCCATGAACATCGAGGCCTTGGCGAAGGCATGCGAGACCAACTGCAGCACGCCACCGGTCCAGGCCGCCGGCGTGCTGCCATCGGCCAGCGTCGGCACCAGCACCGGGCTCACCAGCAGCGGAAAGATCAGGAACAGATAGCCGAGCTGAGCCAGGGTCGAATAGGCGATCAGCATCTTCAGCCGTGCTTGGCGGATCGCCATGATGCCGCCGAGCAGGATCGCCGCGGCACCAAGCGTCGCCAGGCCCTGCGCGATCTGCTGCGTGTAGACGACCGGCATCAGGTCGATCCAGAGCCGGAAGATCAGATAAAAGGAGCCCTTGACCACCAAGGCCGAGAGGATGGCGCTGGCAGCGGCCGGCGCGCCGGCATGCGCTGGCGGCAGCCAGAGATGCAGCGGCGCCAGCGCGGTCTTCGCCAGCAGTCCGGCGGTCATCAGCACCACCGCGGCGATCGCCGCCGGCTCCACTGCGGGTTCTGCCGCGGCCAATCCTGCCCCCCGCATCGCCGCCGCGAGCTGGCCGATGTCGAGCGTGCCGTAGGCGCCATAGAGCAACGCCGCGCCCAGCAGATAGAGCACCGAGCCGAGCAGTGCGAACAGCAGATAGCGCAGCGCGGCCTGCAATGTCTCAGCGCTGCCCTTGAGGCAGACCAAAGGCACCGCGGTGAAGGTCAGCAGCTCGATGGCAACATAGAGATTGAACAGATCCTGGCCAATGAAGACCGCATTCAGCGCCGCCCAGAGCCCGAGCAGCAGGGTCCAAAAGGCCAGCGGTGCACGCGCCTCATCGACATCAGCCGGGGTTGCGAAATCGGCGCGAGCATAGAGCCCGACCCCAGTGATCACCAGCGCCGTGGTCAGCAGCAAGACCGCCGAGAGCCCATCGACGCGCAGCGCGACCCCGAGCGGCGGCGCCCAACCACCGATGTCGTAGGTCAGCGGCGTGCCTTGATGGAGCACCAATGCGGCCACGGCGAGCACCAGCGCCAGCCCGAGCGGCAAGGTCAAGAGCGCGATGCGCTCCGCCGCGCGCCCGCCCAGCACGAAGCCGAACAGCATTGCCAGCACCGGCAAGACCAGCAAGAGCACCAGCAGCTCATCGGACCAAGCGCTGAGGCTGACCAAGAGCCCGCTGTTGTTGGTCAGCGCGGCGCTCATGCGGACTCTCCCGCTGGTTTCGTCAAGCCAGACAAACCATACGAATCAGAAGAGCCAGACGAATCAGATGCTATTGGCTGCACAACGCGCGATACAGAACGTTGCTCACCGGCGGCCTTATCGCCAACCTGATTGGGCATGGGCTTCTCTGGATGCGCCGGACTCAGGCCAGGCTCATGGGCCGGAGCGTCCTCAACATCGTCAAGCCCTGCACTTTCCACCAAGCGCACCAGCAAGCCAACCGCCAGCGCAGTAGCTGCGAAGGCGACGACCAGACCGGTGATGACTAAGGCCTGTGGCACCGGATCACCACCAAAGCCTGCCCCAGCGCCGCGCTGGGCGATGACGCCGAAGAGCAGAAAGACACCGCTGCCAA
Source organism: Lamprobacter sp. (assembly GCF_034860625.1). Classification (NCBI taxonomy): domain Bacteria; kingdom Pseudomonadati; phylum Pseudomonadota; class Gammaproteobacteria; order Chromatiales; family Chromatiaceae; genus Lamprobacter; species Lamprobacter sp. The sequence continues at coordinate 27,407 of NZ_JAYESN010000019.1, read as the reverse complement.
GCAGATTGAAGGCCAGGATTTTGCGGAGCGCGCTGGCGCCGACGATGACGCCATAGAGGCCGAGGCCAACCAGCAGCGAGCCCAGCAGTCCATAGAAGGTCACTGAACTCATGATCGATCCTCCAGCGCGTCTGGCAGACCCGCCAGGATCAAGCCCAAAACCACCGCCACCGAAACCAGCAACACCGCCTCGATGAGCAGGATCAGCGGCTTCTCCAAACCGACCGGATAGGCCAGGAAGTCACCGGCCAGCCAGATCCCGGCCAGGCCAACGGCGAAGAACACCAAGGGCCCGATCACCGCCAGCAGCCGCGGCAGCCGTTGCGTCACCGCTGGCGGTTGCATGACGCCAGCCACCAGCGCCAAGGCCCAGACCCCGGCGAGCAAGGCGCCGGCCTGAAACTTACCGCCCGGCAGACTGGCGCCGATCCAGAACAGATGCAGCGCGACCAGGATGACCAGCGGCAACAGGATCTGCGCCAGCAGCACCAGCGCCGGCGACGGATGCGGCAGTGGCAGCCAGGCCAGGCGTTGCCTCCAGCTCGCATCGGGGATCAGCGACCAGAACGCGATCAGGGCCAGCACCAACACCACGGTCTCAAACAGGGTATCGACCGCACGAAAGGCCATCAGCACCGCCGTGACCGGGTTCTCGACCGCCGTTGCCGGCAGCTCCGCCGCCACCGTCGCGGCTAGCGAGGGCGCAGGGTCCGGCAGGCTCAGTACCACCGCGGCGAGCCCAAGCGCGACCGTCGCCGACAGCAACGCTGCCAGCAGATGCAGCGGCCAGCGACGCACGGCCCGGGCGACTGGCGCCGGCGGCACCCGAGTGCTGGCACCGAGCACCAGTAAGCCGATCAGGCCACCGCCGATCGCCGCCTCGGTGAGTGCGATGTCGGGTGCATCCAGACGTATCCAAACGATCGCCATCAGCAGGCCATAGACGAGAAAGCCGATCGCCGCGCGCAGCGCATCGGCGGTGAGGATGACCCAGAGCCCCAACAGCAAGGCCGACATCGCAAGCACGACGTCGGCCAGCAAGGCGAGATCGAAGGGAGCGCTCATCGGGTGGCATCCTCGGGCTGAAGCCCGCCAATCTCGATATCGGTGGCAGCCTGCGCCGAAGCCTTTGCGACATTATCGCCCGCATCAGCCGCAGCGGCCGCACTAGCATCAGCGCCACTGATGCCGCCAGCGCCCCCGGCTTCAGCGGCTTCAGCGGCTTCAGCGGCAAACTGGGTGGCCGCGATCAATTGGCCGGCGATGCTGCCACCAATCACCATCAGCACCCAGAGCGCAAGCAGCTTGAGTGCGGTGAACGGCCAGGACACCTGCGGCAGCAGCCCAATGACGACGAGCCCCAGCCCCAGTGCATCGGCCTTGGTCAGCGCATGCAGGCGCGAGAGCGGATCGGGAAACCGCAGCAGCCCGACCACGCCAGCGAGAAAAAACAGCAGTCCGAGCGAGACGAGGATCAGCGTGAAGAGGTTCGCCACATCGCTCATGGGTGTGGCTCCGACTTGTTTGCTTGCCGACGCGCCGCGAATCGACGTCGCAGTGGCTCGGCAAAGGCGACGGTGACAAAGGTCGCGAGCAGCGTGAGCATGAGGGCCAGGTCGATCACGCCCGGTCTTCCGGTGGCAACGCCAAACAGCAGCAAGACGGCGATTCCGGCCGTACCCAGCAGCTGCTCGGCCATCACCCAGTCGACTGCGCGATGACTCAGCAGCAACCGCGCCAGCGCGACGACGATGAGCACAAGGATAAACAGGGCCGCACCCAACAGAAACGCGGACAGGCTCATTTCGGCGCTTCCTCGCGATACAGGCGCAACAGGAGGCGCTCATCCTGCGCGAGCCCCTGCGCGATCGGCGCGCCGGTATCGAGACAATGGAAGACCAAACGGCCTTCGGCATCGGTCCCGGCCGCAATGGCTCCTGGCGTCGCACTCGCAAAGGTCTGCAGGATCGCACGCTGATGCGGTCGGCGGAGGCTGGTCGCAAAGACGATGTAGCCAGGTCGCAGCGGCAGGCGTGGATCGAAGGCACGCCGAGCCACATCGATCCCACCGACCACCGACTGCACCAAAAAACGCCCAATCAGCGCCATGAGCGCGCTGAGACGCCATGGACGCGAGCCCGGCGGCAGCACCCACAGACTGACCCAGGTCGCCATGACGGTGGCGAAGAGCGCGATGGCCAGATCAGCGGCGAGCTGGGTGTTGATCCCTGCCCCGATCTCAACGCCGGAGCCCGTAGCCAGTGCGCCTGCACTGCTCACCGCATGCGACCGCAGCGCACCCAGATCCGGCGCCGACAGCAGCAGCCAAACGACCAGGAAAAACACCGCCCGCAGTAGGATGGCGCTAAGCCAGCGTCCGCGCCCCAGCGCCGCCACTTGCGCAGCATGTTGATGAGCGACATGGTCATCAGCACCGCTAGCACTAGCTACATTGGGACGCGAGCCAGCACCATCGCCATCAGTCAGTCCTGCGCCAGTTTGCGCCTCCACAACCGACTCCGAAATCTTCTTCGTCGGCTCCCTGACGCTCGGCTCAGATGCCCCCAGCTTGACAGCGCCGCTTACCGGCTTCCGAACACTCAGCACCCCACGAGCACGGATCGCGAGGATCACCGGCACCAGAATCGAGGCCACGATGCCCGCCGCAAAGCCATTGTTATAAAGATTCAGCCCCCCGTGCACGACACCCACACTGAGCGCGGCCGAGGAATGAATGAAGCCGGCAACGATCCCCCAGTGCCACCCGAAATAACCGGCGATCGGCGCCAGGTTGGTGCCAAACAATGCCGCAAGCTGAACCGATGGCTCCGCCACTCCCCAGGGCTTGGCCAGTGAGCCGAGGAAGACCCCAGCGATGATCGGGATGATATTGCGCGGATGCTTACCGAAGGCGGCAAAGCCGACGATCGAGAACAGCGCGCCGATCGTTGGCCCGTTCAGGTCGCCACCGATGGCGAGGATATAGGCCAGTCCAACGGCGCCACTCAGCCCCATGTTGATCAGGGTCGCACCCAGTCCCGCACTGACCAGAAAGTCGCTCGGTGCCTGACCCGAGGCACGCATCAACAGCCAGAATCTCGACAAGGCCTGCCGATCGATGACCAGGCCGAGCAACACCATCGACAGCAGCAGCACCCCAACGAAGGAGCCCAGCAGCAGATTGTTGCCGGTGGTCCAGATGAACACCGGATCGGCGACGAAGCCATAAGAGGCATAGAACGCCACTACCAGGGTGCCGACCAGGCCGGCAGTGAAGCCCATGTTATAGAGCGCGAAGCCGTCGTGGGCGCGAAACAACTGTGCCGCTGCCGCCGGCAGGATGAAGCCGATCGACAGCCCGGTGACAACGGCCAACGGCAGGCTGACGCTGAACGGCAGCGTGGTACTGAAGAGGATCTCGCTGACGATCGGCGACAACGCGATGCCGAAGAAGGCGGTATCGATGTGGGTCGAGAACGGCTGCCCGCGCCAGCGGGCGTGCAGCGCGACCCCAGCGATGATGAACCAGACGTTGAGCAGATTCTTACCAAACAGCCCAAAGCCGAGCACCAGAAACAGCGCTGCAATGGCGGTGCCCGTCATCGGCACGCGATTCAGCGCGTAGACCAGGCAAGCCGCCAGCGTCAACAGACCGGTGCTGACCAAGGCCGCGCCGATGCCACCAACGCCCATGTAATCGGTGAGCAGCGTATCGCGTGAGATAAGGATCGCACCCAGCCCATGCAGCACTTCGCTCGGGGTATCGATCAGCAGCCCAAACAGCACGAAGGCCAAGGCATAGCCCGCGACGACGAGCAAGACGACCCGATCCGAAGGCGCGACAGGCGCACCGGTCCCCGAAGCTGAGCTGTGATCGGTTCCCATCGAGTGACTCGTGACTTAAAGGCTCTAAAACGATTAATGATGACGGGCACAGCAGACGGCGGTGTCAAGCTGCGCGGCAGCAAACCCGATCTTTGGCGGTAATTGAAGCGACGAGCGGGTTTAGAAAAATGAACGGTGCGCACTGGAGTGCTTTGCGCGCACCGGAAAGCAATCGGGAATGGCCCAATACTCCTTGCGGGAAAGATCATAGTGGTATCGGCGGGCCTTTGCAAAGCGCACCTCAAGGGCTGGCGGAAAAATGTGGTCTGAGCGGACCCTAAGCATTTCGATACCCTAAGCCTCCATACCTTATTATAACAATCACTTACCCTTTCACTGCGGCAGCAAGGGGAATACGACAGGGCTCGCCCTCGCTGCCTTCCGGCTAAGAACCGCTTTCGTTTTGCTGAGTTTTATCACAGCATAGTTCTTGTTCTTCAATGCTCATTTTAAGCGGTTCAAAGCGCTTGTCGCCATGCTCGCCGGCGTCTAACCTTCAGACGGTCAATGCCGCTCTCATTGAATGAGGAGAAGTGATGCATCTCACGCCGAGAGAATTCGACAAATTGGTCGTCTATATGATGGCCGATGTCGCGCAAAAGCGTCGCGACAAAGGCCTCAAGCTCAATCATCCCGAAGCCGTTGCGCTGATCTCTTCAATTGCACTCGACGGCGCACGTGCCGGCATGACCATTGAAGAGGTCACCAAAGAGGCCGGTACCCTGCTCAGCAAAGACGATGTCATGGACGGTGTTGCCGACCTGGTCCCGTCGGTGCAGATCGAGGCCGTCTTCACCGATGGCAGCCGATTGGTCACCGTGCACTCACCGATCCAGTAGTGACTCTACCTCAGTAGAGACCTTATAGAGACCTTATCCGGAGGCGATGATGGCAGGAGTGAAGGCAGGGCCTCAGATCGGGGCCGACGTTGATCCAGCGACCGTTGAGGTCGAGTTTGGCGGCTATGTCTGCGCCAGCGAGCCGGTGGCGTTCAACGCAGGCCGACCGGTCACCAAACTGAGCGTCCGCAACACCGGCGACCGACCGATCCAGATCGGCTCGCATTTTCATTTCTTCGAGGTCAATCGGGCGATGGACTTCGACCGCGAGGCGGCCTTCGGTCAGCACCTGAACATCCCCGCCTCCACCGCGCTGCGCTTCGAGCCCGGCGACGAGCGCGAGGTCGAGCTGGTGCCCTATGCCGGGCGGCGCGAGGTCTACGGCTTCAACAACCTGGTCGATGGCGCTACCGCCGGTGAGTTCGCCGAGCCGCAGAAGACCAAGGCCCTCGCCGCCATCGCCCAGCGGGGCTTCCGCTCGAGCTAAGCCGCTCCGCCCACTTCGGTCCGATTGATTCCGCCCGCCCGAGACGAGAGGACACCGCATCCATGGCCACGATCTCACGTAACGAACACGCCGGCCTCTTCGGTCCCACCACCGGCGACCGTATCCGCCTCGGCGACACCGGGCTCTTCGTCGAGATCGAGCGCGACCTGCGTGGCCCCTCCGGCGACGAGATCGTCTTCGGCGGCGGCAAGAGCCTGCGCGAGGGCATGGGCATGGACAATCAGCTCACGCACGCCGGCGGCGCCCCTGATCTCGTGATCAGCAACGTCACTATCATCGACGGCGTGCTCGGCGTGGTGAAGGCCGACGTCGGCATCAAGGACGGGCGCATCTGCGGTATCGGCAAGGCCGGCAATCCGCGCGTCATGGATGGCATCACGCCGGGGCTCGAGTGCGGCCTGGCCACCGATGCGATCTCCGGCGCCCACCTGATCCTGACCGCTGCCGGTGTCGACTCGCACATCCACTTCATCTCGCCGCAGCAAGCCTGGGCCGCGCTCTCGAACGGCACCACCACCCTAATCGGCGGCGGCACCGGCCCCTCCGATGGCTCCAACGCGACCACCGTCACCCCCGGCCCTGGCAACATCCGTAACATGCTGCGCGCCTTCGAGGGCTGGCCGATGAACATCGGCATCCTCGCCAAGGGGCATGGCCACGGCAAGGCGGCACTGGTCGAGCAGGTCGAGGCCGGCGCGGTCGGCTTCAAATGCCACGAGGATTGGGGCACCACGCCCGCGGTGCTGCGCTCGGCGCTGACCGTCGCCGACGAGATGGATGTGCAGGTCTGCATGCACACCGACACCCTCAACGAATCCGGTTTCGTCGAGGACTCGATCGCCGCCTTTGAAGGCCGCACCATCCACTCCTTCCACACCGAGGGCTCGGGCGGGGGTCACGCACCGGACATCATCAAGGTCTCCGGGCTGCCCAACGTGCTCCCCGGCTCGACCAATCCGACCCTGCCCTACGGCATCAACTCGCAGGCCGAGCTGTACGACATGATCATGGTCTGCCACCACCTGAATCCGGACATCCCGTCGGACGTCGCCTTCACCGAGAGCCGCATCAGGGCCGAGACCATCGCCGCCGAGAACGTGCTGCACGACCTCGGCGTAATCTCAATCTTCTCCAGCGACTCGCAGGCGATGGGCCGTATCGGTGAGTGCTGGCTGCGCTGCATCCAGACCGCCGACGCGATGAAGACCGGCCGCGGCAAGCTGCCCGAAGACGCACCCGGCAACGACAACTTCCGCGTGCTGCGCTACGTCTCGAAGATCACCATCAACCCGGCCATCGCCCACGGCATCTCGCATTTGCTCGGCTCGGTCGAGGTCGGCAAGATCGCCGACCTGGTGCTCTGGGAGCCCGGCTTCTTCGGCGCCAAGCCAAAGATGGTGCTGAAGAACGGCATGATCAGCTGGTCGCTGATGGGTGATCCGAACGCCTCGCTGCCGACGCCGCAGCCGGTCTACTACCGGCCGATGTTCGGCGCCATGGGGCTGTCGCAGACCGACAATGGCCTGACCTTCGTCTCGGCCGCGGCCTACGACGCCGGCATCAAGGAGCGGTTGGGGCTGCAACGACAGGTCGAGCCGATCCGCAATACGCGCAAGATCGGCAAGTCCGACATGGTGCGCAACAGCGGCACACCAAATATTGAGGTCGATTCGGAGACCTTCGCGGTCACCGTCGACGGCGTGCATGCGACCGTCGAGCCGCTGCGTAGCATCTCCCTGAATCAGAAATATTTCTTTAGTTGAGCGAGCAAGCAGCCTGTTGCTGAGCCAGCAGCCAGTCGTCAGTCGCCAAACCGAACAGGAACAGCGCATAGATGATCCTCATTGAGACCATCCTCGGCAACGCTGCCGAGCACGAGTGGGCCGAGCGTCTGACTTCGGCAAGTGTCGACACCCTCGATCTCGACCATTGGGAGGCGCAGAAGAGCCGCTTTCGTAAACGCTCGTCAGGCGGGGCGGAGCTAGCGGTCTCGCTCGACCGCGGCAGCTTCATCCGCGATGGCGACGTGCTGCGCTGGGATGCCGAGCAACAGACTGTGCTCGTGGCGCGCATCCGGCTGCGCGACGTGATGATGATCGAGCTGGGTGGATTGCTTGGGGCTGGTGCGGAACTGCTTGCGCTGCGCACCTGCGTCGAGCTTGGTCACGCGCTCGGTAACCAACATTGGCCGGCGCTGGTCAAAGGCACCTGCGTCTTCGTGCCGCTAACCGTCGACCGCAAGGTGATGAGCTCAGTGATGAAGACGCACAAGTTCGAGGGAATTCAATACAGCTTCGTCCCCGGCTCCGACATCGTCCCCTATCTGGCGCCGCATGAATCGCGGCGACTGTTTGGTGCGGCCGAGGGGGCTGTGCATACCCATAGCCCCGACTCCAGCCACCACAGTCACGACGACAACCCAAGTCATGACCACGGAGCCAATCATGATCATCACCATGATCATCACCATGGTCATGGTCATGGTCATGGTCATGTCCACGCCCACGACCACAAGTGAGCACAAGCGCCCAAAGTCGGAACATGAATGATGCAGCCCGGCTCCTGCGTGCGCTGCAGTTCGGCGACTCGGTGTTCCCGGTCGGCGGCTTTGCTTTCTCAGCGGGCTTGGAGACCGCCATCGCCGAGCGCGTGGTGACCGATGCCGAGAGCCTGAGTGCCTACACCCGCACCGCGCTGGAGCTGGCGATGCGCGGCGACGGTGTCGGCCTGATCTGGGCGTACCGCGCAGCACAGGCCGACGACCTCAGGCAGCTGACGCAGATCGACGCCCAGGTCTACGCCCGCAAGCTCTCCAGCGAGACCCGCACCATGAGCGTGCGGATGGGCAAGAAATTCACCGAGCTGAGCGCCCAGATCCTCCACGCGGCCTTGCTCCAGCGCTGGCTTGAGCAGATCACCAGCGGCGCGACGCCCGGCTGCTATCCGGTCGCCCTCGGGATCAACTTCGCGGTGCAGGGCCTCTCCGCGCGAGACGCCTTCGCCGTGCATCAATACGGTGTCGCAGCGATGATCCTGAGCGCGGCACTGCGGCTGATGCGCATCGGCCATGTCGAGACCCAGCAGATGCTGTTCGCGCTCAGCGCTGGGGCCGACGCTGATTACGAGACCGCCGCTGCCATGCCATTGGCCGATATGGCCGGCTTCGCACCGATGACCGAGATCCTCGCCGCCGCTCATGTCAAAGCGACTGTCCGGCTCTTCATGAGCTGATCGCATCTTCATGAGCTGATCCCAACCCGAGCGCCTCGCGCGCGAACAAGTTCAAACGCCAAAGGTAACCTCGTGCCCAAGAAGATCACCCGTATCGGCGTCGGCGGCCCCGTCGGCTCCGGCAAGACCGCCATCGTCGAGGCCATTACCCCACAGCTGCTTGACCTCGGCATCAAGGTGCTGATCATCACCAACGATGTCGTCACCACCGAGGATGCCAAGCAGGTGCAGCGCACGCTCAAGGGCGTGATGCTCGAGCAGCACATCCTCGGCGTCGAGACCGGCGCCTGTCCGCATACCGCGGTGCGCGAAGACCCGAGCATGAATCTAGCCGAGGTCGAGGACATGGAGGCGCGCTTCCCGGACACCGATGTGGTGCTGATCGAGAGCGGTGGCGATAACCTCACCCTGACCTTCTCGCCAGCGCTGGTCGATTTCTTCATCTATGTGATCGATGTCGCCGCTGGTGACAAGATCCCACGCAAGAACGGCCCCGGCATCACCCAGTCCGATATCCTGGTCATCAACAAGACCGATCTGGCCCCGTATGTCGGTGCTGATCTGGACGTGATGGACCGCGACTCGCGGCTGATGCGCGGCGACAAGCCCTTCCTGTTCACCAACTGCAAGACGGGCGAGGGTATCCCCGAGCTGATTGAGCAGATCCGCTCCGATATGTTGTTTGACCTGAGGCTCGACGAGCGCGCCTCGGCCTGATGGACTTTCGCGCGCAGACCCAGTCGACGGCCCTTGCCTTGCCGGAGCTTGGCCTCGTCGGCGACCGCAACGCCGCCATCCGGCTCGGGCGCATGACCCGCGAGCTGGCCGCCTTCCAAGACGAGCCGGCACAGATGGCGAGCGCTGCGGTCGGCAAGAACGGCTTCCTGCGCCTCGGCTTCGAGCGCCGCGGCCCGCGCACCATCCTCGCCGAGCTCGATCGGTGCATCCCGGCGATGGCACAGCGCACCCTCTATCCCGAGCAGACCCTGCCCGACCTGGCCTGGTTGTTCATGATCACCACCACCGGCTGCCTGCTGCAGGGCGATCGAATGGCGCTCGAGATCAGCCTCGGCCCGCAAGCCCGCGCCCATGTCACCACCCAGTCGGCGACCAAGATCCACTCGATGGACGCCAACTCTGCCGTCCAGACGCAGCAGATCGCGCTCGCCGAGGACGCCTATCTCGAACTCATGCCGGAGCCACTGATCCCGCATCGGCGCGCGCGCTTCATCAGCGATACCCGCATCCAGCTCGCCGACAGCGCGACCCTGCTCTACGCCGAGATCCTGCAGCCCGGCCGCAAGCACCATCATCCGGACGAGTGCTTTGGCGCGACGCTATTGTCATTGGCGACGACGGCGACCCGTCCCGACGGCCGGCTGCTGTTCACCGAGAAGTTGGTGATCGAACCCGAGCGCCAAGCGATGCGGCAAACCGGCGTGATGGACGGCTTCGATGTCTTCGGCAACCTGATACTGCTGACGCCGCCGGCGGTCGCCGATCGCGTTGAGGCACGCATCGGCGCCGCGGTCGATCAGCTCGGCGGTCTTGCCTTCGGTGCTTGCCGGCTACCCAACGACGCGGGCCTGATCATCAAGGTCTTGGCGCGCGAGACCGAGCAGGTCAAAGCCAAGCTCCGCGAGTGTTGGGCGATTGTGCGCGAAGAGGCCACCGGCACCCCGCTCTCGCCGCCGTTCTTTTGGCGTTGACTGGATAGAGGATCTCAGCGCCAGGAACGCGTATCACTGAGCCACAAATGGACACGGATGAACACTGATCGATGAAGAGACTGAGAGAAGAACAATGGACCAGTCTGAATTCGTCCTTCTTGCCAAGCATCAGGGCGCCTGCCTGATCAGGCACCGCCTCAAGCATCGGAGGTCATGATGAACGAGCCCGACCCAGTGCAACCTGGCCCAATGCATCCAGATCCAGTACAACAGGCCAACGCGTGGGAGATAGCCTGTTGCTCGGCCTCCCCGCTGCGCTTCATCGACTTCAATCTTCGTGGCATCGGGCAGGTGATGTTTCAGGACAACCCACTCTCCGGGCTGTTCTTCTTCGCCGCCATCGGCTGGGGCTCGTTCATCGCCGGCGCGCTCGAGATTGCGATCGGCGGGCTGCTCGCACTGCTCGTCGCCTCGCTGACAGCGCTCTGGCTGCGGGTCGAGACCGCAGCGCTGCATGCCGGTCTCTATGGCTTCAACGCCTATCTGCTCGGCATTGCCTTGGCCACCTTCCTCGACCCCTCGCCGCTGCTCTGGGTCTATGTCGTGCTTGGCGGTGCCGTCTCGGTGATCGCCACCTTAGCGGCGACTCGGGTGATGCAGACCTGGGGCCTCTCTGCGCTGACTGCCCCCTTCATCCTCATCACCTGGCTACTGCTGCTGTCCTCGAACGGGTTTTCCAGCGTGCCAGGCGGGGCCTTGCCAACCAGCGGTCTGATCCAGCCGATCGCGGCTGAGGCGGCCGATCCGCTGCGCATTCTCGACTTCCTACAGGGCATCCTGATCAGCATCTCGCAGGTGTTCGTGAAGGGTGACGGCATCGCCGCGCTGCTGATCCTGATCGGGCTCGCCGTTGGCTCCATCGCCGCCGCTGGCTATGCGCTGGCCGCGGCCTTGATCTCGGTGGTCGTCGCGCATCTGCTCGGTGCCGAGAGCCAGCTCATCACCGGCGGCCTGGTCGGCTTCAACCCGATCCTGACCGCGATTGCCGTCGGCACCGTCTTCGCGCGCCCAGGTCTTCGATCCGGTCTCTATGCCCTGCTCGCGACCATCGTCACGGTCCTAGTGCAAGGCGCTATGGTCGCCGCCGTCACGCCCTTTGCGATCCCCACCCTCACCGCCTCGTTCGTCTTGGTCACCTGGTTGTTCCTGCTGGCAAAGCCAGCGTCCTGACGTCCCTCCTTAAGGGTCGCGAGGCAGAGCTTAGTCACAGCACTCAGATGCGGCACGATCACAACCATCGTCAATTGGACTACCCTAGGTGAGGCGGTTTGGTGACTCGCCTTGAGTTAGTCTAACGTGCAGGGCGCAGCGCCACCCCGGCGGATGAAGGCCGCGAGCATGATTCCCGCCAGGATACATTCCGCGAGATTCCGGTTCACAGACCCAAACAGGCTCTATGCTCAACCAAGATCAAATCCATGCCGCCGTGCAGCGGCTTGTCGTCCAGCTCTCGCAGCCGGCGCGCGTGATCCTCTTCGGCTCCTACGCGCGCGATCAGGCGAATGCTGACTCCGATCTCGACCTGCTCATTGTTGAGCGCTCGCTGCCGGACAAGCCAGCTGAATACTTGAAACTGAAGCAGGCCATCGGGCGCCTCGGCGTTGGGATCGATCTCTTGCTGATGTCGGCGGGAGAGTTCGAGCGCCGCCGACAGGTGCCAGGCACCTTGGCCTATTGGGCTAGCAAGGAAGGGCGGATCATTTATGAATCCCTTCATTGAAGAGGCGGAACGCCTGCTGCGGCTTGCTCGCAAAGATCGCCTCGCCTGCAAGCTGCTATTGCCTGTCGAGGAGTTGGCATCCAGTGTGGCGAGCTTCCATGCCCAACAAGCCGCGGAGAAGGCCCTGAAGGCGGTGATGGCGCTGCAGGGTATCGGATTCCGCCGCGTGCACGATCTTGAAGAACTGGCATCCCGTCTTTCAGCGTCAGGTTATCCAGCGCCGGTTCCCGAAGTTCAGCTCAGCTGCCTGACTCCTTATGCGGTCGAATTTCGCTACAACGACGATCCAACACCCATGATCGAGCCCAGCGAGGCCCTCGCGTTGGCGGATCAACTGCTTAATTGGGCTCATGATCACCTGGCTAAAGCGCGTAACCAACCGTGATCAGTTGCTGGTCGGAGCAGAAAGAGCAAGCAGAAAGAGCAAATAACAAACGATGAAGATCGAACGCGTCATGCGCTTGCGCAGCGAGCTGGAGGCCCGGCTGCTGCGGCTCTCAGTCGCCGCAACCCTGGTCATCGCCGGGCTTGGGGTGCTGCTCGGCCTCTGGGCACGCTCACCGGCGATCCTCTTCGACGGCCTGTTCGCGCTGATCGATGCCGCCATCACCTGGCTAACGCTGCAGGTCGCCCGCTTGGTCGCCAGCCAAGGCGATGATCGGCGCTTTCAGTATGGCTTTTGGCACCTGGAGCCCTTGGTCATCGCGCTCAAGGCCTCGACGTTGATTGTTCTGGTCGTCTACGCCTTTCTCAGCGCGGTGAACAGCCTGCTGAAGGGCGGCTACGAGCCGGAGTTCGGCATCGCACTGAGCTACGCGGCCTTGGTCACGCTGATCTCGTTCGGGCTCTGGTGGTGGCTGCGCGGCCAAGCCGAGCGCATCGACTCCGGCCTGGTGCGGCTCGATGTCAAGGCCTGGCTGCTGTCGGCCTTGATGAGCAGCGCGCTGCTGATCGCCTTCGCCATGGCGCTGGCGATCCAGGGTACCGCCGCCGAGCATCTGATGCGCTTCATCGACCCGCTGGCGCTGGCCTTGATCGCACTGGTGCTGTTGCCGATGCCGTTCCGTGAGGCGCGCGAGTCCTTCGCCGAGATCCTGCAGATCAGTCCGTCCGACCTCGACGCCCATCTCTGTTCGGTGATGGCCGACTTCGTCCAACGCCATGGCTTTCTCGACTATCGCAGCTATCTGGCAAAGGCCGGGCGGGCGCGCTTCATCGAGATCTCGGTCTTGGTGCCACCGGATCTGCAGCTGCCAGTGACTGAGATCGACGCCCTGCGCAACGAGATCGGCCGTGCGATCGGCGGTGCCGGTCCCGACCGCTGGCTCACCATCACCTTCACCGCTGATCCGGCGCAGTTGTAATCGCCAAGTATCAACCCATCCCGGCGCGAGCTTGGCAGGGCCGCCGCAAGGACGTAAACTGCATTTGTCGCAACTCGCCACAGGAGCCGCACCATGAGCGTATCCATTCGCATCGATGAAGGGCTGTATGCCGCCGCCAAGTCGCAGGCCAGCGCCGAAATGCGCTCGATCCCGCAGCAGATTGCCTACTGGGCCAAGGTGGGCCGGGCAGCGCTCGATAACCCCGATCTGCCCATCGAGTTCGTGCGCGATACGCTGCAAGCGCTCGAAGAACCCTCAGAACCCTTCGACTTACCAGCACCATGACGCCGGCGCTGGCGCAGCGTCCTGCCTTCAAGCGAGCCTACAAGAAGCTCCATCCCAATCAGCGCCAGGCAGTACATGCCGCCATTCGCGCTATCCTCAGCGACCCCGAGGTCGGTGAGCAGAAAAAGGGGGACTTGGCCGGCGTGCGGGTGTTCAAGTTCAACTGCATCCACCAAACATTCCTGCTCGCCTACACTTGGGGCGACAGCCTCTGCACGCTGCTGAGCTTGGGGCCGCATGAAAATTTCTACCGCGATCTCAAGCGCTGAGCGTCAGCCGGTGCCGTCGTCATGACTCAATCACGGATGCTAGAGCCTGCTCGACGCACGCTTCGACAACTGCTCACCATCGCGGTCAGCGGCTTCAATCTTTGGCTTGAGCACAACGCCTTCATGCAGGCCGGTGCGCTGGCCTTCTTCACCATCTTCTCACTGGCGCCGACCTTGATCATCGCGGTGACGGTGATCGGCGTCGTGCTCGGCCAAGGTGCGGCGCAGGGCGAGATCGTCGCTCAGCTGCAGGGCGCAATGGGTGCCGAGGCCGCATCCGCCATCGAGCAGGCGATCCTGATGTCGCGGCCGCAGGAGACCGGACCACTCCCAACCCTGATCGGCATCGGTGCGATCCTGATCGGCGCAACCGTGGTGTTCGGCCAACTGCGCTATTCGATGAACTTGCTCTGGGGCGTGCGTCCCAAACCCGGCCGCGATCGCCTGGCGCCGTTCTGGCAGATGGCCCGCACGCGGCTGCTGGCCTTGCTAGTGGTGCTCTTGATCGGCTTGGGGCTCTTGCTCTACTTCGTCGCCGCCATCGCGATTCAAGCCCTTGTCAACTCGGTCGAGCTGAGCGGACCCTTGCAAGCGTTGCAGCTGGATTGGCTCTCGAGCGCGGCCCAAAGCCTCGCCGCAGTGCTGATCACCGCGCTGTTCATCGCGGCGCTGTTCAAGGTGCTGCCCGACGTGCTCTTGTCCTGGCGCGATGTACTGCCCGGCGCCTTGGTCACGGCACTGCTGCTCACCCTCGGCCGCTATGGCATCGCCCTCTATCTCGCCGAGACCGCGATTGCCTCAACCTATGGCGCCGCCGCCTCGCTGCTGGTGATCCTGTTCTGGGTCTACTTCTCCGCCCTGCTGTTGTTGCTCGGCGTGGCGCTCACCCGCGCCGAGCTGAGTGTCCGCAATCGGCCGATCGTGCCGCGCGCATCAGCGATGAGGGTGGTGCAGCAGCAGGTCGCCTGATCGCTCAAAGCGGTTTTCCGCTCAGTTGGCTCGCCGATCGAGCACCGCGCCGCCCTTGTTGATCTCCATGCGCAGCTGACGTTTCCGCCTCAGGCCGCAGCGTCTGACAGCTCATGTCGCACGGCGCGCTCCATCAGCGCATTGAGACTGATCCCCTCGGCCTGCGCCACGGTGGTGGCCGCCTGATGGAGGTCGGGCGGTAGGCGCACCACGAATTTACCGCTGGCCGGTTTGCGCACGGCACGGCCGTGCTTCTCGCACATCTCGATAAAAAAGTCCAAAGACGCCTTGAACTCGCGGCGCAGCTCCTGCGGATTCTTGCCGTAGAAATCCGCGCCGCCATTGAGCCCCTGAATCTCGCCTCGGAACTCATCGGTCTCTGGGTTGTACCGGATGACGGCTGTATAGCCGTCCAACGTCATGGTGTTCATCATGATGGTGTCACCCCATGGTCCGCTAGCCAATCACGTACGGCCGCGACCCGCCCTTATCCATCACCGGCGCTGGGTGCGGCTTGTGCAGCACGCGTGTTTCGTCAAACAGCAGCACGCCGATGCGCGAGCCTTCGCGGTTGTACTCGACCGTGGCGCCGAGCGCTTCCAGCAGCGCGAGCACGTCCTGGAATTTCACGCTGCCCGAGACCGGGCGCTTGAACAGCAGCTCGAGCGTTTTGGCATGCTTGCGTTTCACCGCTTCATAGTATCGCTGCTTGATACTACCGCCAAGTGTTGCCCGCCACCCTGTCAGAAACCTCGCGTCGCAAGGAAAGCGCGAGGATATGGCCGCTCGACCTGATTGCCGGACAACACTGACCCAAAAGCCCAGATTCCAACGGATGTTCGTCTCCGCAAATCAGGGCGAATGGCTAGATGAGGCGGTGATGCACTTGCACCAAGCTGTACACGAAGCAATGACAGATCTTAGCACTGCAGCCTATCGCGCTCAGACCGCCATCGCATCGACCACGACGGTTTTCTGCTAAGGTGGCCTAGGTTGAAACCTCTGCATCGGTGACAGCCACGATCCCTTATCAACCACTGCTGCTCTGGCTCCTGCTGCTGTGCTCGGTGGCAATCGCGACCGCGAGCGCGGATTCCGCCATGACCCTCTCCGTCTCAAGCGCTGCCGCGGCGCTTGAGAGCCTCGATCTCGCAGAAACGACAGCGCCCAGGTCGCTCTCAGAGCACCTGTTGATCCACAAGGAGACACCAGATCAGCAGCCAAATCATCAGCTAAACCAGCAGCAGCCAAATCAGCCGCGAGGCGTCAGCGAGCTGCAGCGGGTGCTATCGCTGCCGCTCGAGGCCTGGGTGTCGGGCGCAACCTCAGAGGCACGCGGCTCGAACTTCATCCCGGTCATCCTGTGGATGCTCGGCGCGGTGCAGAACCGCTCCGAGGAGCCCATCCAGCGCTGGCTGGTGGTGGAGCCTTGGCGACTGCGGGATGTGCGGCTTTTCGTCATCGATCCCGCGACCGGTGAGATCCTCGATCAAGCCGTCGGTGGCCAACGCATCCCCCTCGAAGACCGCGTCATCCCGGCGCAGGAGGCGAGCTTTCCGCTGAAACTCGACCCCGGCCAAAGTCTGCTACTGGTGCTGCGCATCCAAGATAAGACCTTCAGCTCGGTCGCCGTGACGTTGCATGATCCACAGATGCGCGCAAGCCAAGTCGCACGCCTGCACGATGCACAGGTCGCGCTGCTCGGCTTCGTCCTGGCGATTGTGCTGGTGCTGCTGGTCCAGGCCGAGTGGCGCTATGCGCTGGTCGCCTTTTGGCTGGCGGCGGCGACCCTGTTTGAGCTCATCTACCTGGTGCCGCTGCTGCCCAGCCTGGTGCCGGCGATCAGGCCCTATGTGGTGCCGATCCTGACCGCCAGCGGGGCGCTGGCAATGGCCGCGTTCGCATTGATGACGCTGTCCTTTCTGCGGCTCTATCGCAACCGGCTCTGGCTCGTCCTCTATGGGACTAGCATCGCCATCTTCATCGGTGTTGCGCTGAGCATTCCCTGGACTGATCAGCACCATCTGGTGCGTCGGACCAGTGCCCTGACCTCGCTGGCAGTGCTCATCCTCTGGCCGCTTGCAGCCTGGTCCGCGCGCGCCGTACGGCATCGGCCATACGGACGCAGCCTGCTCCTTCTATTCAGTCTGTACTGGGTCGTCGCGCTGATCCGCGTCCTGCTCGCCAACGGGCTGCCGAGTCTGGATCTCGCCAACGACCCGCTGATCTTGCTCTACCTGTTTGGGCTGGTCTCGTTTGCGCTCGGAGTCGTCGGCATCGACAGCCGCAGCCGACGCGACCTGGCCGCTGACCTTGAACGACAATTGCATGCGCGCGAGGAGGCCGAGCGACAGCGCAGCCTCAAGATGCAGCAACAGGAAAACGCCACCCTGGCCGCGGCGGTCGAGCAGCAAACCAGCGCCTTGCGCGAGGCCAACGCGCGCGCCCTCGCCGACAGCGCCGCCAAGTCCAATTTCCTCTCGACGGCCAGTCATGAGCTGCGCGCCCCGCTGCACGATCTGCTCGGTTATGCCGAGTTGCTATCGCGCTCAATCACACCTGAGCAGCAGGCACAGCTCGCGGTGATCCAGAAGAGCGGCCAGCAACTGCTGCAGCTGATCGACGATATCCTCGAATTCAGCCGCGGTGATGCCAAGCCGATCCTGCTGGAGCCGACACCGCTATCGCTGTCGGCCTTGGCTGGCCATCTTGAGCAGCTCTACCGACCGCTGGCCGAGCGCGGTGGTAATCGACTTGACACCCAAGTCAGGCTCGGCGAGAGCGATTGGGTAATCGCCGATGAGCGCCGCTTGACGCAGATCCTGAGAAACCTGCTCGGCAATGCCTGCAAGTTCACTCAGCAGGGCCGAATCGAGCTGCGCATCAGCCAGCTCGAGCCAGCCACTCTCGAGGCCAGTTACAACGCTGAGCCAGCCGGTCATGCCGCCGCTGAGCCTGAAACCCAAGCCCAGATCGACCCTACAGCCAATCCCCCAATCGACCCTGAAGCCGGAGCCAAAGTCGATGCTTTCGCCAATGCAGAGGCTGAGCCGACAGCCAAAGCAACAACTGATCCGGCAGCTGATCCGCCAGATGGGCAGCCCGAGTGCGAGACCGACCTGGTTCGTCTCCGCTTTGAGGTCAGTGACACCGGCATCGGTATCCCGACCGAACAGCAGGCAGCAATCTTCGAGCCCTTCAAACGGCTCGACCGCTATGATCGCGCGCCCGGCCTGGGTCTGGGGCTGGCGATTAGCCAGCAATTGGCGCTGGCCATCGGCGGGCGCATCCAGGTCCACAGCCAACCAGATCAGCAACCGGGGAGTCTGTTCAGCATCGAGTTGCAAGTCCCCAAGGCGAGCATCCAAGAGGCGAGCCCCGCGCGCATCACGAACGGCGTCATTTGCGGCTATCGCGGACCGCGACGCACCTTGCTGATCGCCGATGACATGCCGAGCAGTCGCCAGTTCCTGTCCGAAAGTGCTCGGGCCTGGGGCTTCGATGTGCTGCTAGCGGTGAACGGGGCGGACGCGCTCGAGCAGCTGCAAGGTGCTGACCCGAAGCCCGATGCGGCCCTGATCGACCAATTCATGCCACAGCTTGATGGCTGGGGGTTTCTGCGCCAGGTGCGTGAATCCTCCGCGGATGCGACGCTGCCGGTGATTCTGATCTCGGCGGCGCCGCTGGAGCGACCCGAGACACTGCCAAGCGAGATCACCTTTGACGCCGTCGCGCTGAAGCCCCTCTCGGTGCGAACCCTGGCCGAGATTCTCGAGCAGCAGCTCGCGCTCGACTGGGACTTCGAGACCCGCGACGAGCATGCAGCCGAAGACCCTGAGCGCGAGCCAGCGGAGCCGAACGATGACTCAGTCGCTCGCGCGCTGGCCGCGGATATCGACGACGAACAGCTCGCTGAGCTGCGCAAGTTGCTCTCGCTCGGCGCCGTCATCGCCATCGCCGACTGGGCGCGTGAGCGCTGCAAGACGCAGCCAGAATCCGCCGCGCTCTGGCACGAGATCGAGCGGCGTGCGATCCAGATCGATCTCGAGGGCCTGCGCAGCCTCGCGCGACAAGGCGCGCCATCTGAAACCCTCTAAAATCAGCAATCTCAGCGAAAAACTGCGCTGATCGAGACAAAAGGCTGTAAGGAGCCTGGGAGCCGAAGCTAGGGTGATACCGTATTGCCAACTAAGAGGTCCCCGACGATGCGCCTGTTCGACATTCTCGCACTGCTAATCGGCTTCTCGGCCGTCTTTAGTTGGTTAAACGATCGCTACTTGAAATTGCCGAGCGCCATCGGCCTGATGCTGTTCGCGATGCTGTTTTCCCTGGCCCTGCAGTTGCCGCTGCCCTTTTTGCCCGACCTGCAGGAGCAGGTCGCACGCATGCTCGACAGCATCGATCTGACCGAGGCATTCCTGCATGGCATGCTCGGCTTCCTCCTGTTCGCCGGCGCTCTGCATGTCGACCTGAAGGAACTCGCCCGGCAGAAATGGGTCATCGCCACGCTCGCCACGGCGGGCACCGTCGGGGCTGCCTTGCTGATCAGCGGCGGTAGCTATCTGCTGTTCCAGGCGATCGGATTACCGGTTCCGTTCATCTACTGCCTGCTCTTCGGTGCCCTGATCTCGCCCACCGACCCGGTCGCCGTACTCGGCATTCTCAAGCGCGCGAAGGCCCCGAAGGCGTTGGAGATGAAGATCACCGGCGAGTCGCTATTCAATGACGGCGTCGCCGTGGTGTTGTTCATGGCGCTGCTCACACTCGCCGTCGGCGAGACCAGTCCAAGTATCCTGGACACACTGATCCTATTACTTCAGGAGATCGTCGGCGGCGTGCTGTTTGGGTTGGTGATGGGTTGGATCGCGCTGCAGATGATCCGCCGTACCGAGAGTTATCAGGTCGAGATCATGGTGACCCTGGCGTTAGCGATGAGCGGCTATGCGATCGCCGCCCACGCGCATGTCTCCGCCCCCATCGCCATCGTCATCGCCGGCCTGCTGATCGGCAGCTATGGCCGCACCTCCGCCGTGAACGAGGCCACCCTGCACCGACTGGACGACTTCTGGGAACTGGTGGATGAGGTACTGAACGCCGTGCTGTTCGTGCTGATCGGTCTGGAGGTCTTGGTGATTCAGGTCAGCGGGGACTTGATCCTGGCCGGCCTGATCGCGATCCCACTGACGCTCGCCGCCCGCTGGATCAGCATCGCCTTACCGATTCGCCTGATGCGTCGCTCGCGCACCTTCGAGCCGGGTGTCGTCCCGATCCTGACCTGGGGTGGCCTCCGCGGCGGCATCTCGGTGGCCCTGGTCCTGTCGCTACCCGAGGGCGAGATCGGCGACATCCTGCTGACGATCACCTACTTCGTCGTCGTCTTCTCGGTGCTGGTACAGGGGCTCAGCATTGGGCCGCTGGTGCGGGCCGTGGCCGCTCGCGGCAAACGCGCGTCCGCTAGGGCTGGCGCTGAGACCTCAACCTGACGACCAAACTGGTCTTCTTTGAGGATCACGATGACCCCGAGTGAATCCGCCCTCATCAGTGAACGCTTGCGGGAGCAGAAGATCGGATGAAGCCCAGGACCAGCAAACCCGCCGAGACGCGCAAACGCCGCCGCCTCAGCGTCGCCACCCAAGTCTTCATCGGCCTTGGTCTTGGCCTCTTGGTCGGCCTGTTCTTCGGCGAGGAGGCGGCGGTGCTCAGCATCGGCGGGGACCTCTTCATCGCCGCGCTGCAGATCACCGTCATCCCCTATGTGATCGTCGCGCTGATCACCTCGCTCGGGCGCCTGACGCTGGCTGAGGCCAAGGCGCTGAGCCTCAAGGCTGGCGCCGTCTTGCTCGCACTCTGGGCGATCGGACTCTTGGTGGTCCTGACCAGCCCGCTGGCCTTTCCAGACTGGCCCTCGGCCTCGTTCTTCAGCGCCAGCCAGATCGCCACCAGTGAGCCGGTCGACTTCCTGCGTCTGTATGTGCCCGCCAACATCTTCTATTCACTCTCGAACGCGGTCGTGCCTGCCATCGTGGTGTTCAGCATCCTGTTCGGCGTGGCACTGATTCAGGTTGAGGGCAAGGCGCAGCTGCTCGAGGTCTTCGATACCATCGGCGCCACCCTGATGCAGATCACCGGCTTCATCGGCCGGCTCGCGCCTTATGGCGTGTTCGCCATCACCGCCAATGCCGCTGGCACCATCGACCTCTCCGAGCTCGCCCGGCTGCAGGTCTATATTGTCCTGTACATCCTGCTCACGCTGTTGTTGAGCCTCTGGGTGATCCCAGCGCTGATCGCGGCACTGACGCCCTTGCGCTACATAAGCGTGCTCCGCGTCTTCCGCGGCCCGCTGCTGACCGCCTTCGCCACCGCCAATCTGCTGATCGTGCTGCCAGTACTGGCCGCCGACGGCAAACGCTTGATGGCGGAGACCGACGAGGAGCGCGGCGAGGAGCCCACCGAGCAAGAGGCCTCGGCCATCGACATTTTGATCCCGGCCGCCTTTCCGTTCCCGAACCTGGGCCTGCTGATGGCCCTGATGTTCGTGCTCTTCGGCGGTTGGCTGGTCGGGCAGTCGGTGCCGGTGAGCGACTATCCCTCGCTCGCCATCGCCGGCCTGGCGAGCCTCTTTGGCGGCACCATCCTGGCCCTGCCCTTCCTGTTCGATCTGCTGCGGCTGCCGGCCGATCTGTTCCAGACCTTCCTGGTGGTCGATGTCATCGCCAGCCGCTTCGGCACCCTGCTGGCCGGCATGCACGTGATCGCCATCGCCCTCATCGGCGCCTATGGCCTCAAGGGCCAGATCCGCTTTCGGCTGCGGCCGCTGCTGCGCTTCGCCATCGTCTCACTGGGGCTGCTGGCGGCCATCCTGATCGGCGTGCGTGCCTTCTATACCTATGTCTTCGTCGCGCCCTTCACCAAGGGTGATCTGTTGACCGGCTTGCCCCTGTTCGGCACGCCGCGCCCGCACTGGACGCTGGAGCCCGGTGCGGACACGACTGCGGCAGCCAGCGACCCCGACCTCAGCGCGTTCGAGCGGGTGCATCAGGCCAACGTGCTGCGCGTCTGCCATCAGCTCAGCGATTACCCGTCTGCTTTTGTCAACAGCGCTGGGAATCTGGTCGGCTTCGACATCGATGTCGCGCACCACTTCGCCGAGCGCCTCGAGGTCGCGATCGAATTCGTCCCCGTGGGATCGATTGCTGGCGCCGAGGAGCGCCTCAATCGCGGTGCCTGCGATCTCTTCATGTCGCTGCTGCCGATCTCGCCGGAGCTGACGCTGCGTTTCGCGATGACCACCCCGGTGCTCGACAGCGCCCTCGCGCTGGTGGTCGAGGATCACCGTCGACGCGAGTTCCAGCGCTGGGCCGCCATCGCCGAGATCGACAACCTGCGCATCGCGGGGACCGACAACCGCGCCTCGGTACGCTTCCTGCAGCAGCGCCTACCTAATGCGGTGCCGCAGCTAGTCGACGACAACGCCGCCTTCGATGCCCTGCTCACCGAGCAGCCACTGAGCGTCGATGCCTTGCTGATGCCGGCCGAAGAGGCCGCCGCCTGGACCATCCGTTATCCGCGTTTCAATCTGGTCACCCCCGAGCCGGTGCTGCTGGTGCCCTTCGGCTACGCCGTCGCCCGCGGCAAGACCGAGTTGCTCGACTTCCTCGATGCCTGGTTGATCAATGCGCGCGGTAGCGGCTTGATCGATCAGCTCTACGGCTATTGGATGCTCGGTGAGATCGGCAGCGTGCGTCCACCGCGCTGGTCGATCGCGCGCGATCTGCTCGGCTGGATGGATTAGCCAGCCGGTCGGACAGCTCGGCAATCCTGGCCTTCGAGACTCGTCGGCGATCCCCAGTCGCTGCCCAATCCACCCTGCAAAATCTTCGAGCAGCTGTGGCTGCAAGCGGCCATCGCCGTTGCAGCCACAGTTGTTGCTGAACAAGCCGCTTTTCGTGCTCGGCATAGTTTGATCACTAATCAGCATAGTCTGCTGAGCACCATTCGCTACACTAGCCTCAGAATGAGGAGGGCCAAAACCCGAATAGCAAGATGCCACCTCAAACCAGGATCATCGGCCGCTCAGGGTACTGTCGATCGGGCGTTGGCAATCGCTGAACACGCGTCCGAAGTAAACCCATCGCACCGAATGAAAAACCGCTACCGCGATGAGGCCGATTGATGGCACGCAACTGTAAATCCTTCGCTCGGACCCCACATTCTGTTACAGCCTTCATCAGTACAGTTGCGATTGCATCCGCATCTTGGCCATCTAGCGCCGTTGCCGAAGACGCTTTTGCCGTGGAAGCACTAACGTCAGAAGAGCTGGCGCTCGCTGAGCCATTGACGCCCGCTGATCGGCCGTTCTGGGACGATGCCTCACTCGGCTACTTCTTCCGCACTGCCTCTTTTAAGCGCTCGACCCATGGCGATGCCCCTGCCTTACCGGAATTCAATCAACGTGGCGTTGGTACCGGTGGCTGGCTCTATGGCACGACCGGCAAATTTGCCAATCTACTCTCATTTGGCGGTTCCTACTATTTCACCGTGCCACTGGATGCGCCCGAGGATCATCCTTACAACTTCATCCTGCGTGATCCGAACCAGGACGGCTATAGCGTCATCGCTGAGGCCTACGCCAAGCTGAGCTATGAGGACGAGCGTCAGGAACATGTCTTGATGGTCGGGCGCCAATCGATCAGCAATCAATGGTTCATGGATGGTGTCTACCGCTTCTTCAATAAGCTCGACCAAAGTATGATCGGCCGTCGGGATATCCGCGGTATGCATCCGATCACCTACGAGGCGATCACCCTCACGGGCCGATTCTTCGATGACAGGCTACGCTATTACGCCGGCTATGTGACCGACATGAAGCAGGTCAATGACATCGAGTTCCGCAATCTCTATCAAGGTGTTTATCAGCTGGCCGTCTGGCCTGATAGCGCCAAGCAGGGCGATAGCGATGGCATGAGCTACTTCCAGATCAACTGGAAACCGCAGCCGAATACCATGGTCTCGGCCTCGTATCATCTGGTCGACAACCTGCTCAACATGGGCTACCTCGATGTCGACCATGTCGTCCGTTTTGATGACAGCCGATACTTTCGCGTTGGTGCGCAATGGATGTATCAGGAGTCGAATGGCGACAGCCTGGTCGCCGGTGTCAATGGCCAGCCTGGCGACAGTTTCAGCACCAACTACGGCGGTCTCTATCTCGAAGGACGTCCGTTTCCCTGGTGGATTCCCTATGGCATGGCCGGCATCGCCAGCGATCGCGCCCAGATCCGCTCGCCCTACTCGATCGGTCCGTCCTATCTGGTGCAGCGCATCGGTGAGAATTCCGCTGCTGGCGAGCACACTTGGATTCTCGGCACCGTCATCGATTTCAGCCATTGGGGACTCAAGGATCTCTCGCTCGATGTCACCTACGGCGAGCGCAGTGATCGCAATGTCGACGGCAACCCAAATCTCCCACTCGCGGATTGGAACGAAGCCGCGGGCGATCTGATCTACATCTTTCCGCAGGACGGCCCTTTTAAGAATCTCCGCGCCCGCGCTCGCTATGCACGGGTCTGGCAGAGTGGTGATCAGTGGGTGGCGTCGACGCAGTCGCTCCAGTCAGTGAATGCGATGATCGAGGACATCCGCTTCGACATCCAGCTGAACATCCCGTTCTTTTGAGCGCATTGACATTGCCGAATGGTCAAGAATTGGCCGGAACTGACGCAATTCAGCTCAGCGAATGCTTGGAAGATCGCTGTACTCAGCGCTCAGTCATCCATGACAGGAACGCACCAAAGACCTCATCAACCAGCCGCTGATAACCCTCAACCTCGGTCTCTCGCGACGCCACTGGGAATTCCTGATTCATGTGCTTCAACATCCGAATCTGTAATTGGAGCATGCGTGCGTTCTCCTGCTCGACGCGCCGCAGCACGACCACGAACGGGTCGAGCGCATCGGCCGAGTCGGGAATGATCGGCGCCAAACGGACACGTGCCAATTGCGCATGACCCAGGGCCATTCCACGATAGGCGGCATCCTGATTCAGCATCGGGCCGAAAGGCGCGAACAGGATCTGGCTCCAGGCCGATGCCAGCGGAGCGACGATCTGCTGACCACGCATGAAGAGCATTGGATCACTCGACCAGCGCGCCGTTCGCACCAGCAATGAGATCGCCTCAAGCTCACGGGAATATTGCGATAGCGCCTGCTGCTGAGCCACATTCAAACCGACCAGCCACTGAACCCAGGAATGATAAGCCACATTGCCCGTCTTGACCGCATTGATAAAGAAGGCGATCTTCGTCTGCAGCTCAGCGGTGAAGCCCTCTGTCGCAATGTAATCGCGTGCCTGATCGTACCCTGTTGAATCAATCATCGCATTTACCCCTGTACGCCGGCTTTGCTTGCTGGATCTGCATTGCCTGCTATAACTGCCGCCTCTGCATCACTGTCACCGTCCTTCGCATCAAGGTCTCTGAATTGAACGGCGCGCATCCAATCGCCGACGCAAGGCAGCCATTGCTGGCTGGCATCAGCATCTGGATGCTCCGACGCCACCCAGACGCTCTGATCGCCGCGCCAGCCGCCATCGGCGACCTGTTCGAGAAAGACTTCCAATTGCCGCATGGTTACCGCTGGCTTCTCCAAGGTAAAGGCGTGATAGGCACGCTGAATGATGAGCAGACGCGAATTGCGAATCTGCCGCCGAATCAGGTCATGACATTCCCGCGGGGTGAAGAAATCAAATTCGCCATTGATGATCAGAGTCGGCGCCTGAATGCTCGACAGCATCGGCGTCAATGGCTCGAAGACGACGAAGGATTCCATCAGATTCTGCATGGCATAGGCATCATTGCCGATATAGCCAGCCCGCATCATGGCCGGGATGCGCTCGCGATGCGCGCGCAGCCAATCCGAACTCATGTTCATCGGGTAGAGCAGCTGCTGCAGGTAGGGCATGCCGACCTCGGCCAGGCCTTGCAGCATCACGGCGCCCAGCTGCTCCAGCTGCGGGGTCAGCTCGGCGAAGGTGCTCATCACCGTCAAACTCTGCAAGCGGTGGCCGTAGCGGATCGCGAAATCGAGCGCAACGATGCCACCAAAGGAGATCGCCGCGAGATGCACGCGCTCGATCGCCAGCGCCGCGAGCAGCCCATCGAGCACCTCGGCATGACTGTGCAGCGCGATGTCGATGATCGGCTTCGACGAGCGGCCTTGGCCCAGCATGTCGTAGGCCAAGACCCGATAGCCGCGCGGCACGAAGTAGTCCGCATAGGCCTGCCACAGGCCGGCGTTTTGGGTGAGCCCATTCAGAAAGACGATCACTGGATCAGCGCGATCGCCAACAAGTTCGTAGTGCAATCGATGATGTCCGTGCTGAAGCTGCGGCATCGGGGCTCGCGGGGTGGGTTGGCATGCCTGGAATTCTACCCGGCCGCACTGTGCCGATCCGAAGCCACACTGAGCGCACTGCCCCTATCGGGCAAACACTCGCGCAACCGATCGCACAACCGATCGCGCAAACAATCGTGCAACCGATCTGGCCACCGAGCGTACAGCCGATCGCGCCATCGAGCACCTGTCATTGCGCTGCTGATCAGTCCACCGATCAGTCAGCCGAGCATTCAGCCGATCGCGCAATCGGCATCGAGATCGCCTTGCCCTTTTCACCCACCCCAGACATGACCAGACATAAGGAGCGTATAACAATGAATCCCCACCGGCGGTCTTACCGTCAATCCTGGAATGCACGCTCGTCGGGCGTTCCGACGGCCCTTTCGGCGTTCGCCCTAGGGCTCGCGTTGAGTCTGCTGCTGAGCCTCGCCCCACAGGCGGTGGGCACGGCCCATGCCGAGCCCTCAAGTCCTGCTGCCGTGGCTCCTTCTGCTGCCGAGGCTCCTGCTGCTGCGGCTCCTGCTAGCGTGGCTCCTACAGCCATCACCGAGCGCTCCGCCGTGGCGGATCTCGATGCGCTGAAGCAGACCTATGAGGTGCCGAACTTCCGCATCGGCGGCCACTACGACCTCAGCAACCCCGAGGTCTGGGCGGACGGCGGCAGCGGCGGCACCACACTCGAGTCGCTCGGTGCCGCACCGGCGCGCACCGCCTATATCGCCGTCGGCACGCCTGAGCGCAATGCCGAGGGCGAGATCATCAACGCCATCGTCATCAACAGCTTCTTCTCCGGCGACGCGACCTCGATGTACTCGAACTGGTCCGCAGGCGGCGCAGGCAATGCCTTCTCCGGCGGTGCCTTGGTCGGCCCTGGGCTGCTGTTCGACACCGATCGCTTCTATGTGATCTTCGTCGACGCGCTGGGCCTCTGGGGTGCCTCCAAGCCCTCCGATGGGCTTGGCCGGCGGTTCCCGCTGTACAGCTACGACGACATGGTGCATCTGAACTACCGGCTGCTGCGCGATCACCTCGGCGTCGGCCAGGTGGTGCTGGCCACGGGGGTCTCGATGGGCGGCACCCAGGCCTACTACTGGGGCCTGATGTACCCGGACTTCGTTCAGGCCATCATGCCGATCGGCGGCGCCTCGGCCACCGATGGCGAGGGCGGCGCGGTCGCGGCCTGGACCTTCCA
>NZ_JAYESN010000018.1:0-62984 GCF_034860625.1 Lamprobacter sp. | reverse complement strand
TGATCCGGGCAGTTCTCGCCGCAAGCGACAAAGACCTGGCGCACCACCGGCTCGGTTGGCAGCACACTCTCGCCAAGCTCGCGATTGTCGGTCGGCACATCGCGCCAGCCGAGCAGCCCCTGGCCGCCTTCGGTGAGGTAGCGCTCAACCGTCGCTTGCATCTCGGCGCGCGCGGCCTCGTCCTTCGGTAGGAAGACCATGCCCACGCCGTAATGGCCTGGCGCGGGCAGTTCAAAATCGACCACGTCGCGGAAGAAGCGATCGGGCATCTGTACCAAGATGCCGGCGCCATCACCGGCTTTGGGGTCAGCGCCGACCGCGCCGCGATGGGTCAGCCGCTCAAGGATCTCAAGACCCTGCTCAACGATACGATGACTCTTTTCATTCTTGATGTGGCAGACGAAACCAACACCGCAGGAGTCACGCTCGTGCGCGGGGTCGTACAGGCCCTGGGCGGCTGGATAGGCGCGAAGGTTCATCAGCGGACCTCCCTAAACCGGGTACATAATGGTCAAAAAGACGTCCCCTCAGTGCCTTGAACAGTCGGGGAAGTTCCGGTTTGGTTGAATAAAGTGGTTTTGCACATGAGGCGCGGCGGACTCCGCGACTCAGCAGAACTCGCCAGTGCCGATAGACTCATGGCGCTCTTGATCTGAGGCACCAACGGACCCGATTCGACCCTGTGCAACGACTAGCGAACCGCAAATCATACTGTGGAAGCAGCCGCTATGCCATGCGGACGTCTATCATTCAACCACGGCTAGCCGGTTGCAACGATGCGTAAACGCCTTCATCAGGTGCAAGTAGACCTAGCATCGAGCCAACCTGGTGCAAGTCCGGAGCGAAGCTGAAGGTCGGCAAACCAAACCTTAGGGAACCTTGATTCGCGACGCAAGGCGCGGCGGCATCAGGTTCAATCGCCATGGGCTTCAGGCCCTTCTAGGGTGGCTCGGAGCTGTTCCACATCGACGTCAGCGGTCAGCAGCGCATTGCCAATGCCTTTCAACAAGACTAGGCGCAACCGACCCCGCTGTACCTTCTTGTCTACCGCCATCAGTTCCAGCCAGCGCTCACTCGGCATGCTGTTGGGCGGCACTGTCGGCAGACCACAGCGCGTAACCAAATCCAGAATCCGAGCGCTCGCGTCCGGCTCGAGCCAGCCAAGACGCTCGGAAAGTTGAGCCGCCATCACCAGTCCGACGCCGACCGCTTCGCCGTGCAGCCATGTGCCGTAGCCCATTCCTGCCTCGATCGCATGGCCGAAGCTGTGCCCCAGATTCAGTAATGCACGCTGGCCTGATTCGCGCTCATCCGCAGCAACAATCCGGGCCTTATTCTGGCACGAGCGGGCAATGGCCGCGGCCAGGGCTGTCGCATCACGGTCGCAGAGCGCAGGCACCCTGTCTTCGAGCCAGTCGAAGAACGGACTATCCCCGATCAAGCCGTACTTGACAACCTCGGCCAAGCCTGCTGAGAGCTCGCGATCGGGCAAGGTCTCGAGGGTTGCGGTATCGGCAATGACCGCGCGCGGTTGGTGAAAGGCGCCAATCATGTTCTTGCCCGCCGGATGATTGACGCCCGTCTTGCCGCCGACCGAGGAATCAACCTGCGCAAGCAGGGTCGTCGGCACCTGGATGAAGGCCACCCCACGCTGATAACAGGCTGCTGCAAAACCGGCCATATCGCCAACGACTCCGCCGCCGAGCGCAATGAGGGTCACATCGCGGCCACAGCGGCGCTCAAGCAGCGCATCGAAGATCCGGTTCAGCGTCGTCAGATCCTTGTAGCACTCACCGTCCGGCAGGATCACCTGATTGATCTCGAATCCGTCCAGTCCCCTCCGCACGGCATCCAAGTAGAGCGGAGCAACGGTCTCGTTCGAGACAATCATCACCCGCTCGCCAGCGATATAAGGGCGATAACAGTCAGGATCTGACAGCAGATTACGGCCGATGAAGATGGGATAGCGGCGTTCGCCAAGCTCGACATCCAGCTGTCGGCGCTCAGCTCCCGTCTCCGAGACTGGACCCAAGGTCTCCATGCCAGCGATCTTCATGCTAGAGCTCTTCGTCCTCGAAACGCCGACGGATCTCTTTCACCACTGAGGCGGTACCCCGACGCTCAGTCGAGACCACCATGTCCGCGACCTGGCGGTAGATGGGCTCGCGCTCGGCCATCAGCTCCCGCAAGCGTTGTTGCGGATCATCGGTGTCGATCAGCGGGCGACTGCGATCGCGTGCCGTGCGCGCAAATTGCTGCTCTGGGCTACAGTGTAGGTAGATCACGAAACCGCGGGCCGCGAGCTGCTGGCGATTCTCGGGCGTCAGCACCACGCCACCACCAGTAGCCAGCACGATACCCTCTTCCTGCGCTAGATCTTCAACAACCCCGCGCTCACGCTTGCGGAAGCCCGCCTCACCTTCAAACTCGAAGATGGTAGGGATATCAACGCCTGTGCGGCGCTGAATCTCCTGGTCGCTATCACGGAACTCGTAACCCAGCGCATCGGCCAACTGCCGGCCAACGGTGCTCTTACCGGCCCCCATAGGACCGACGAGAAAGATGTTTGGTGGTCTGATCATGGTGCTAGGTATGCCAGATTTGCCGAACTCTAGCAAGCTGTAGGCCGAACTTGAGGTTAGCAAGTGCCGACAACCGGGCATCTCTGCTCAACGCACCACAAGATCTGACTTCAGGATCTTAGGGGTCACGAAGATCAATAACTCCTGGTTGGACTCGGCTTTTGCGGTCGTCTTAAACAGACGCCCGAACATGGGTAAGTCACCGAACCAAGGCACTTTTTGCACATTGAAATCTTGCCTGGCTTCATAGACGCCACCGAGCACGACGGTCTCTCCATTATCGACCAAGACCGAGGTACTCACTGCGCGTCGATTCCGCAGTGGATTGCCATCCACCGTAAAGGTAAAGTCTGCTTCGTCCTTATTGACCTTCAGATCCATGATCACGCGATCGTCTGGCGTAATGTGCGGGGTCACATCCAGCTTGAGCGTTGCCGGCTCATAGCGCACAGAGGCGGGGGATTCAGCGGTCGCTGGCGTCACCACAGGAATGTCTTGACCAACCTCAATCACCGCCGGTGTCTGATCGGCGGTCACGATACGCGGACTCGAGATCACCTCGCCACGCCCTTCCCGCTGCATCGCTGACAGTTCCAGCGTGATCAAGTGTGAGCCTACCTTGCCGAGCAAGAAATTGACTGCTCCTGCCGGATTAGGCGCCGGCAGATTGACCCAGAGGTTGGGGGCGCCACGATCATTCTGGATGATGGAGTTAAAGGGGGTACCAGATTGCAAGTCGAATCCATAAGGACCTGTGTCAAAATTGCCGAGCCCATCGATTCCAGCCTCACCCGGGTCCCGGCCACCACCGACGAGCAGTTGATTCCCAGAACGACTCCCCGTGGACCCACTGACCCCAAAACGCACCCCGAGATCGCGGGCAAAGCTGTTACTCGCGATGACGACACGCGACTCGATCAATACCTGGCGCACGGGGACATCGAGCCGGGTGATGAGTTCTCGGATTGCGGCCAGCCGCTCGGCTGTATCTTCGATGATGAGCGCATTGGTTCGAACATCAGCCGTCACGGACCCGCGATCGGAGAGCATCGGAGCCACCCGCTGACTGGAGACCCGTTGAACAGTTTCAATGTTTCCGATCTGGGCAACCTCGGCCGTCTGCTTTCGCTGCCCTTCCAAGAGTTCGGCGATATCTCCGGCTTTGGCATAATTGATTTGCACGAACTCTGTGCGCAAAGGCGCCAACTCCTTGATCTGCTTTAGCGCCTCAAGCTCAAACCGCTCGCGCTCAGCCAGCTCTGCGGCTGGCGCAACCATCACCACATTACCACTCTGGCGCATCGACAGCCCCTTGGTCTTCAAGATGACGTCGAGCGCCTGATCCCAGGGCACCTCTTTGAGGCGCAACGTGATGCTGCCGCTCACGGTGTCGCTCGCGATAAGATTCAGGCCGGTGAAATCGGCCAGCAACTGCAGCACCGCGCGAACCTCGATATCTTGAAAGTTCAGCGACAGCCGATCTCCTGAGTAGACGATCCTCTCGCGCTCAAGCTTCTCCTTCTCGGCCTGCGTCAGCGAGCGGAATTCGATCGTGAAGAGGTTCTCGGTCTGGTAGGCCAGGTAGTCGAATTCATCGGTGGTCTGGATATCGATCCGAACATCATTACCCGCCGCTCGCGATTCGATCGCAACCACCGGGGTGCCGAAGTCCACAACATCCAGGCGGCGGAAGAGCCGCTGGGGAAGATCGACGTTACTGATCCCGACAACCACATCGCGGCCTTTCTCGGTCACATTCACCCGCGTTTGTGCCGATGGCAAGGTGATGATGACCCGGCCCTCGCCATCCGCACCACGGCGAAAATCAATCTCCTTCACTGGACCTGCGCCCCGAGCAGAAAAACGCGCACCACTGCTGTCACGCCGAGCAGGTGCTTGCGACAGACCGCGAGCAGCGGATCGCGGGTTCAACACGACTCGAACACGATTGCCCTGCGTTTGAATGCTGTAGGGCGCGCTGTCGGTCAGGTTGATCACAACGCGGGTACGATCACTGGCCTCGATCGCCACCAGGCTGTGCGCTACACCGAGTCCAATCGGAATCGACTGGCGGCCGAGTTGGTTCGATGCGCCTGGAAAATCGATCGCGATGCGCGAGGGGTTCTCGGTCGCAAAATCACTCGGCCTCGGCGGCACGCCCGAGAAAACCAGGTCAATCTCGATCTGATTGCCCGGCAAGGATGAAAATTCAGCAACCTCGAGACTCGCCCCCAGCGCCGCGATCGGGCTCAGACACGCGAGAAAAGTGCCAATGAGTGATGCGAGCCGCTTTCGCTCGAGCCGATCAAGCGAACTTTTCACCAAGCTTCTCGCCAAGCGTCCCAACACGCTTCTCGCCAAGGGCCTTGAGAGATTCATGATCGCCTCCCGCTTACTGTTTCAGTGCTATGGATGCCTGCCGCTGATCCCACTCACCAGGGCCCTTCTCGACGATCTCGGTCAACAGCATCTCGGTCGGATCGATACGAATGATCTTGCCGTTATTGCGCCCCAGATAATTCCCAGGCCGCACCCGGTGCAGCATCCCATCGGGGGTCATCATCAACGCCCAGCGCATCTGCGACTGCTCCAGAGTCCCGACCATCCGCAGCGAGTCGAGCGAAAACGCCTCTAATGGCTCCTTAGGGCGCAGTGGATTGGGAGAGATACCACTGCTGTTGCGCCGCTGCGTCACCTCAACCGCTTGCTCATCCATGACGAACGGATCACGCCGCTCGTGCCGCAGATAAGGGAAAGGAGCGACCAAAGCGATCTCTGGCACGGGCTCAAGCGGCCCAGCCGGCCGCGCCCGCACACGCTTTGCATAGGACGCTAACTCGGACAGCCCAGGATCGGCACAGGCTGAGGTCAGCATCAGTATCAACAGCGAGAACAGGCGCCAGCGTAGGGCCAGTCTCAGGCTCATTGGCAATGACGCCAGCATTCGGACGCTTAATGACCACCTCATTCTGTTTCAAACTCATCGAGGTAGCGATAGGTCTTCACGATCGCCGCAAGGGTCATCGGTCCAGCCTTGGCATTGGCATTAGCGCTTTTGTTGTCGCCAGTCATCTCGATATTGTGCACGGTGACGATCCGCGGCAGCGCCGCGAGGCCACTGATGAAGGTCGCAAACGCATGATAGCGACCCCGGACCCGGACCCGGATCGGCAGCTCTGCGTAGAAGTCTTTATTCGCCTCAGCAGAGGGTTGAAACAGCTCGAACTCGAGCCCAGCCGCCAACCCCGTCTGAGAGACATCGACTAGCAGCGCTGCGACTTCGGTTTTGTCGGGGAGCTGACTCACCATAGCCCCAAAGGTCTCCTCCATCTTGGCCAACTGCTGGCGATAACCCTCGAGATTGGCCGCCTGATGCTGCTTCTGCTCGAAGCTTTGGCGCAGCTCCAACTCCTGCTGTTCCGCGCGCTCGAGCTGCTCGATCTGACCACTGGTGATGAAGTGATACCAGCCGAAGCCGATCAGACCACAGCCGAAGACGATGAGAATGGCCTTGGCTGCCAGCGGCCATTCGCTGATGTTGTTGAAGTCAAGCTCGTTCAGGTCCATCAGCGCCTTCCCGCTGCACGCGAAAGCGCCTCTTCGTCTGCGGCAGACTGAGGCCGCTGCTGCTCGAAGCGCAGACGAAAATGGCTGAAACCGGTGCCTGTCTGATCCTTATTCTCGATCAATAGGAGTTCAGGCTGACCGATCCAGGCCGAGGAATCGATGTTCCGCATCAGGGCCGAGACTCGCGCGTTGGACTGGGCACGCCCTTCCAAGGTGATGCGCCCACCTTCCTGCTGCAGTTGGGTCAAGAACACACCCGCAGGCACCGCATCCACCAAGCGATCGAGCAGATGTACGATCTCCGGACGGCTTTCTTGCAGCGCTTGGATCACATCCATCCGCGCCAGCAGGTCGGCCTTCTTCTCTTCCAGCTCATTGATCTCGCGAATACGCCGATTCAGTACTGCAATCTGCTCTTCCAGATAATCGTTACGGGCGCGTTGAGCATCGATCATCGCATCGAGCTGAGCCTTTAACAGCACGCCTATCAAAAAGACGGCGCCAAGCGCCGCGAAGGCGATCAGCCCCAGGTCGCGCTTGCGACGGCTGCGCTCCTGTTCACGCCAGGGAAGGAGGTTGATCCGGGCCATGAGTCATTGAAACCGGCGCATCGCAAGCCCAACGGCAATCAGCATCGCGCTGCGGCCATGCTGCTGCAGCAAGTGATCAAGCTCAGCAGGCATAGCCATCTGCGCAAAAGGATCAGCCGCCTGCACCGGAAGGGCAAGCCGCTTCGCCATCTGCTCCGCAAGCTCCGGTACCTGAGCCACGCCGCCCGTCAGCAACACCTCATCGACCCGACTAAAGGCGCTAGTCGAGTAGAAGAACTGCAGGGCGCGCGCTAACTGCCGAGCCAAGGCTTCCTGAAATGGGCCCAGCACTTCGGCCTGAAGCGGAGCCGGGATCGGCGCCGTCGTCAGCCGAGACAGCGCCTCCTCGCGCGCCCATCCGAACCGGCGTTGAACCTCCTCGACCAGTTGTTGACCACCGAAACTCTGTTCGCGCGCATAGACATTTTGCCCAGCACGCAGCACATGCAGCGTCGTCGTCGTAGCACCAATATCCACAACCGCGGTCAGTCGATCCGGCCCGAGCTTGGCCGCATGGATGAGCAGGCCGCTCGCGTTCTCGACCGCGTTCGACTCAATATCGACGATCTCAACGTTCAACCCGGCCAGCTCGAGCGCGGCAACCCGGTCATCGACATTCTCCTGGCGTGAGGCCGCGAGCAACACATCGACCATCCCGGCTGAGCTCTCGGAAGGCCCCAGCACATCGAAGTCGAGGTTGACCTCCTCCAGGGGGTAGGGCACATACTGTTCAGCCTCGAGTTGGATCTGAGCCTCCATCTCGGCATCGGACAGCTCGGCGTTCACTGAGAGCACCTTGGTGATCACTGCCGAGCCCGCAACCGCAACGACCGCGCGCTTCGTCTTCGATTGAGAGCGTTTAACGGCCACCGCAATCGCTTGGCCGACCTGGGCCACATCAGCGATCTTCTTTTCGACTAGGCTGTGAGGCGGCAGCGGCTCAAGCGCCAAGGCTTCGACCTGGAAGGGCTTCGACCCTGTTGCCGAGCCGGGCGCAAGCTCAACCAGTTTTATGGCGCTCGACCCAATATCGATGCCAAGCAGTGCAGTTTGTTTCCGACCGAATCCGAACATTCTGCGTCAGACAGATCCTAGAGCAGAGGCTAACGTCTAAGAATTTCTTAGCCTTTCTGAGACTATAGCAAATCGTGAGCAGGCTTTAGCAAGAATGCGAGAACGCTTTAGCGAAAACGCGAGAGCGCTTTAGCAGAAACA
Organism: Lamprobacter sp.; assembly: GCF_034860625.1. Taxonomy (NCBI): domain Bacteria; kingdom Pseudomonadati; phylum Pseudomonadota; class Gammaproteobacteria; order Chromatiales; family Chromatiaceae; genus Lamprobacter; species Lamprobacter sp. The sequence continues at coordinate 55,030 of NZ_JAYESN010000018.1, read as the reverse complement.
CGAGCAGGCTTTAGCAGCAACCAGAACGACGACAGAACGCATGCCTAGACGAAACGGCAGCCGACCCACTCGCCGCTCGCGCGAAGCGAGCATGGCTTCAGCGCAACCCAAGAGCAGCGCAAGACCAAGCGCGCGCAGTGGCTGCGCCGGACAACGGCGACAGCTTGCCTACGAGGCGGCCCGCATCATGCGCGAACAGAGTCTGCTTAGGCTCGAGCACGCGCGGCGCAAGGCGGTCGAACGGCTCGGCATCACCAATAAACGATGCTGGCCAGACAACGCCGAGATTCAGGCCGCGCTGGAAGACGAGTATCGCCTTTTCAACCCCGAGGCCCAGCAGCAGGTCACCAGCACATTGCGCGAGCAGGCGCTCGCCGCGATGCAGACCTTCGCTGAGTTCGAGCCACGGCTGGTCGGACAAACCCTGTCAGGCACGGCCTCGCTCGACCAAGGCGTGCGCCTGCATCTGTTCGCAGACGACCCCCGCCCAATCGTTTTCAGACTGATCGACAAAGGCATCCCCTGGCAAGGACGTGATCGCCAACATCGCTACGCGGACGGGACGCGACAGACGCATCCGACCTTCGCCTTCGTCGCCGGCGAGATCCCGGTCGAGTTGGTGGTGCTACCCGAGCGCGCGCGGCGCAATCCGCCGCTGAGCGCAATCTCGGAGCGACCAGAACGAGGGCTGGATGTCGACGCGGTCGAACGCCTGCTCAGGGGCGCCGAGGAGGCTAGCGACGAAGAGAAAGCGCTACTCGCCTAAGGGCGAGCCTGGCAACTAGCGCTTGGAGATCGGAACGTAATCACGGACGCCGGGTCCGTGATAGATCTGCCGCGGACGGCCGATGCGATTGTTCGGATCGCTCATCATCTCCATCCAGTGCGAGACCCAGCCGACGGTTCGAGCAACAGCAAACATCACGGTAAACATGTTGCGCGGGATGCCAAGCGCCCGATAGATGATGCCGGAGTAGAAATCCACGTTTGGATACAGTTTGCGCTCGACGAAATACTCATCGTTGAGCGCAATCTCTTCGAGCTTGACGGCCAGTTCAAGCAACGGGCTATCAGAGGCGCCGGGGAACTCTTCAAGCACCTGATGACAAACCTCACGGATGATCTTTGCGCGCGGGTCATAGTTCTTGTAGACCCGGTGCCCAAAGCCCATGAGTCGGAAGGGATCATCCTTGTCCTTCGCCTTATCGATGAACTTCGCGACATTCTTGACATGGCCAATCTCCTCAAGCATGTCGAGCACGGCCTCATTCGCGCCACCATGCGCCGGCCCCCAGAGCGAGGCGATGCCCGCCGCAATGCAGGCGAAAGGATTAGCGCCCGAGCTGCCGGCCAGGCGCACCGTCGAGGTGCTCGCGTTCTGCTCATGATCGGCATGCAGAATGAAGAGCAGATTCAATGCCTTTTCAGCCAGCAAGCCAGGCTCGTAATCGGCGCAGGGGGTCGCAAACATCATGTGCAGGAAATTCGCCCCATAGCGCAGGTCATTGCGCGGATACATGATCGGCTCGCCGACGAAGTGCTTATACGCAGCGGCGGCAATGGTGGGCATCTTGGCGATCAAGCGATGCGCCGAGACCTCGCGGTAACGGGGATCATTGACATCAATCGACTCGTGGTAGAACGCCGACAGCGAACCGACCACGCCGCACAGGATCGCCATCGGATGCGCATCATAATGGAAGCCACTCAGGAACCGTTTCAGGTTCTCGTTGAGCATCGTGTGACTGGTGATCAGATGCTCGAAATGATCGAGTTCCTCCTCGGTTGGCAGTTCGGCATAGAGCAGCAGATAGGCAACCTCAAGGAAGCTCGCCTTAGTAGCCAGTTGTTCGATCGGGTATCCACGGTAGAGCAGCACACCCTTTTCGCCATCGATGAAGGTGATCGCACTGTGGCAACTGGCGGTCGCCATGAAGCCCGGATCGTAGGTAAAGAAGCCGGCGTCGCGGTAGAGCGAGGAGATATCGAGCGCGCCAGGCCCCAAGGTACCCGTCTTCAGCGGATAGTCAAAACTGTTCCCGGCCGCCTTGTCGGTAATGGTGATGATCTGATCGGCCATAGAGATCTCTCCCGCCTATGATAAGGATGGATGCATCAGCACTGAATCAGGGCAGTCTGCACTAAAACTGTGCGCCATGAGCAGATTTCGACCCGTCACGGCAGCCTTCAACGCAAGATCCTCGCTGCTGCCGCGCCTCGTTCAGCCGCAGCCATTTTACGCGAGCCCGGCGAGCCTGATTCGAGCCCAATTCGAGCCCTTATGGAATTTCGCTAAGCACGAAAGGTGCCGAGCTCGGTCTTGATACCGCAACTGAGCGATGAGGCGCCTTCAAGCGAGGCTTCCGCCGACTCGCTGACATCTAGATGACAGGTTCTAGCCCAGGCGAAGACTGCAAGCGCGATCGCTCGACTCAGAGCGAGTCGGGCACTAAACGCGCAACCCCATCCGCAACGGCTGCACGGGCAACCGCAGCAGAGACACGCTCGCGCAGCCGCGGGTCCAACGGCTTTGGAATGATGTAGTCGGGTCCACGCGTCAGGTCGCTCAAGCCATAAGCCTCCAGCACGGATGCTGGAACGGATTCCTTGGTGAGGTCTTTGAGCGCATGGACGGCCGCGATACACATGGCCGTGGTAATGCGCGTCGCGCGAACATCGAGCGCCCCACGAAAGATGAAGGGGAAGCCGAGCACATTGTTGACCTGATTCGGGTAATCCGAGCGGCCAGTCGCCATGATCAGGTCATCGCGTACCTTGAGCGCAACCTCGGGGCGGATCTCCGGAACCGGATTCGAGAGCGCGAAGACGACCGGTTGCGACGCCATCGACGCAAGCATCTCCGAGCTGACCAGGTCTGGCCCTGACAGCCCAATGAAGACATCAGCGCCTTCGAAGGCATCGGCCAGTGTGCGCCGCTCGGTCTCGACAGCGATCTCAGCCTTGTGACGATTCAGATCGGATCGCCCTTGATGAATGACCCCCTTGCGGTCCAAGGCCAGAATCTTATCGGGGCTCGCACCGAGCTCGATCAGCAGCTTGATCGATGCAATACCAGCCGCGCCGGCGCCCAGCACGACGATCCGCGTATCGGGCAGCGACTTAGCCTGCAATTCAAGCGCATTGAGTAAACCAGCCGCGATAATGATCGCGGTACCATGTTGATCGTCGTGAAAGACCGGGATATCGAGTCGCTCGATCAGCGCCTGCTCGACGTCGAAGCAGTGCGGCGCTGCCAGATCCTCAAGGTTGATCCCGCCAAAGGTCGGCGCAATCCGGGCCACCGTCTCGATGAAGTCCTCGGGGGTCTCGGCATCGACCTCGATATCAAAGACATCGATATCGGCAAAGCGCTTGAACAGGACGGCCTTGCCTTCCATGACCGGCTTCCCAGCGAGGGCTCCGACGTTACCAAGACCGAGCACCGCGGTGCCATCGGTGATGACTGCCACCAGATTACCCCGGTTGGTATAGCGGTAGGCATCCTCGGCGTTAGCATGAATACGCCGCACCGGCTCGGCCACACCGGGTGTGTATGCAAGGGAGAGATCGCGCTGAGTCGCTGCGGGCTTGGTGATCTCGATCGCGGTCTTTCCCGGCCGCGGCAGCTCGTGATAAGTCAGCGCAGCCGCATTCAGCTCCGCGTCGACGTCGGTTCTCTGGTCATTGGACATTAGGGGCGCTCCGTTGGCGGTTTAGCGCCGATCGAGCGCAAGGAGGCGCACCGGCGCCGAGACAGTCTAACAGCGAGCGAGCCCATGGCGGGCTCTGCCTGCGGTTGCGCTGATAGCGCTGATAGCGCTGATGGCGATGCTGATCGTCTTCAAAACCACAGCAGACGAATGTCGATCTTCGACAGCGGCTTAACGACCGTACTTGCGACGGAACTTATCGACTCGTCCGCCGGTGTCGAGGATCTTCTGCTTCCCCGTGTAGAACGGATGGCAGGCAGAACAGACCTCAACGTGCAGCTCATCTTTCAGCGTTGAGCGCGTGTTGAACGTGTTGCCGCAACTGCAGACGACTTTAACGTCCTGATACTCTGGATGGATGCCTTCTTTCATGGCCAGCCTGCTCCGAATCGGCTTTCTAGTCAGGTTAATCGACGAAGCATAGCGCGCTCAATTTGGCTTCGCAAGCTTGAGCATCAGGATCGACAGGATCAGCTCCTGCTCTCGACGGGCTCGGGACGCGACAACGATGGCTGCGGGCGTTGCTGCCCGCTTTGGGTCAAGGGTTCTAGTCAGCGGTCTCCGTCAGGGGCTCAGGCAATGCCGCTGAGGGCGCCCCCGATGGCTGACGAGTGGCGGCAACCAGATGCGGCTTGACCGCCCGCACCAGGGGTGCCGGCTCGATCTCATCCGGCGTTCGCCAAAGCCCCCTCTTGGTGACCAGGCGGCCCAGCGTTGGCGAAGCAGAGCTGACCGCAATCGGCACCGCGAGCAGCGCGCCGACAACAAACGGCGAAAGCAACAGCCCGCCAGGCGATGCGAACAGCACAAGCCAGAGAACAGCAAACACCCCAAAGAGGGTTTGCGGCCAAAGTCGCCGCATCGCCTCCAGCGGTTGTACGCCATGCGTCACACGCCGCTGCGGCCCCCAAACCACCGCACGGCCAAACACCAGACCGAATAGGAACAGGCTGTGGGCAATCGCCATGATCGGCGCCAGCAGGGTACTGAACAGGACTTCGGTGAGACTGCCGAGGATCAGCCACATGCCACCACCAAATCGCTGCCGCCCAGCACGGCGACTCAGGGTATCTGTGAGGGTCGCCAGCTTGGGCGCAAAGACCATCCCCATCACCAGCACAAAGAGCGCCAGAACGGGTGCCGACAAGTAGACCAGATCAGCATCGCCATTACCAAACCGGAGCAGGCCCACCAGCATCAACAATAGCCAGGCCGGCGAGGCCAGGAACATCATCACCGCGAATCGCAGCTGCCAGCGACTCACCGGATGCAAGCCAGCGAGCGCTTTGCGCCCGAGCCGCAGATACTGCATGTTGCCCTGACACCAACGCAGGTCGCGGCGAATGAATTCGAGCAGGGTCGGCGGATGCTCCTCCCAGCTGCCGCCCTCGGTCGGCATCACCCGTACCTGATACCCGGCACGGCGCATCCAAGCCGCCTCGAGCTGATCATGACTCAGGACCCAACCCGAGAGCGGCCCTTCGCCAGTGATCCGCGGCAGCTCGCAATGGTCGATGAAGGGACGCAGCCGAATCAGCGCATTGTGCCCCCAGTACGGCCCCGCGTCGCCCTGCCACCAGGCCGCCCCAAGGCTGTAGCTCTTCATGCCCAAGCGCATGCCGAATTGAAACGGACGCGCAAAGGCGCTATCACTAGGCAGCCCCACCATCAGGGTCTGCAGAATGCCAAGCTGCGGCTGTGACTGCAGGGTTCGCACCATGCGCAAGAGGGTCTCCGCGGACATCAGGCTATCGGCATCAAGGACCACCATGAACTCATGCGCAGCTCCCCAGCGCGCGCAGAAGTCGCGCACATTACCGGCCTTGAAGCCGGGATTCTCAGCGCGCCGCCGATAGACGACCTCGATCACCCCTCGCCAACGATCAGTGAGCCAACCGATCCGCTCCTCTTCGGCTGCAATCACCTCCGGCCAAGTCGAGTCACTGAGCACATAGACCTTGAAGTGCGCGGCCACACCGGCACCCACCAGCTCGTCGATCATCCGATCCAGATTGCGAGCAACCAGGACTGCATCCTCGTTGCGAATGCAGCTCAGCAACGCCGTGCTGCTGTCGATCGGCGACGAATCATCAGCAGCGGCGAGTAGCGGACAGACCGCTCGTGCTGGATCAGCGGAGAAGCGCATGATCAGCAGCCCAATCACCGCATTCCAGAATCCGATCACCGTCCAAGGCAGGGTCATCGCAAAGCAAAGCACGAGCAGCACATCCAGCCCGTCAAAGCCTCCGGCCTGCAGCGCCCAGATCATCAATCCCAGCGCCGCACTGGTCGTCAGGACCACCAAGCCAGCGAATAGAAATCGGCGCAAAGTCGTAACAATCGGCGCCCCTCCCCTCGGCTTGATCGCCGACGCCATTGGTTTCGATAGCCTCAAGGGACTCAATGACACAGCAGGATCTCAGCGAACTGGGTGACTGAAAAGCGGTTACAGGAATCACTGATCAGGCTATGTTTAGCGCCCATCAATGGTGCCTGATCCCCATCAATACGACCCCACACACGACCGGAGGATACCGATGCTGATCACCTTCACAACCCCTGTTCACGCCGACATCACCATGTTCGGTGATGTCGCCAAAGCGCTGATCCGGATGATGGGCCATAGCGGCGCCGTGCCCGGCGCCCTGCTCGCCGAGGATATCCCCGCGGCACTCACCCGACTCAAGGCCGCAGTTGATGCCAACCCAGACGCACCGCTGGACCCAGAGCACGACGATGCCGATGACGATGCCCGCGCACAAAGTGTGAGCCTCAGACATCGAGCACTGCCGTTGATCGACCTGCTCGAGGCCGCGGCCCGCGATGAGAAGCATGTGATGTGGGACCGATAATGTGGGGCCAGCGATGTGTGAGATCGGGTTAGTGAGACCCGATTAGAAGCGCGGCTTCTCTGGCTCCGACTCAAACATCTGCACGCTAGCCATGATCTCCTCGCGTGCCTCTTCGCGACCACCCCAGCCGGCGATGCGCACCCATTTGCCCTCGTCCAGATCCTTGTAATGCTCGAAGAAGTGCGCGATCTGATCGAGCAGATGCGGCGGCATATCGCGGAAGCTCTCGATATTCCGGTAACCTTTGAACAACTTGTCGATCGGGAGCGCCAGGATCTTGGCATCATCTCCAGACTCATCGGTCATCTTCAGCACGCCGATCGGACGACACTTGATGACGGAGCCCGAGATCAATGGATAAGGGGTCACCACCATGACATCGACCGGATCGCCATCGGATGACAGCGTATGCGGCACATAGCCGTAATTGCAGGGATAATGCATCGCGGTCGACATGAAGCGGTCGACGAACATCGCCCCCGTGCCCTTGTCCATCTCATACTTGACAGGTTCCGAATGCGAGGGGATCTCGATAATGACATTGATCTCGCTCGGAAGATTGTCGCCACGCGGGACGCGTTGAAGGTCCATAATTAGCCTCTTGTCTCGGTCAATTCGGTTCTCGGTCTATTCGGCTGCGCCGGCGTCCTCACCGGCGACGGTCACAGCCGCACAGGATAGCCGGAACCGCCGGCGACGGACAGTCAGGACTCGCCCCAGGCCCCTCCAATCGGCCCGGCCACCTTCAAAGAGAGGCGAGCTCATCGAGGCTTCATGGACCGACGCCGTCCGCGCGGAGTGGGGCCGCCAGCACTCCGAGCCTGACAGGCGGGCACCAGATGATGCTTGCTGTTTCCGATCAGGTCAGCGCGGCCCATGGACTTGAGCGCCTCACGCAACGCTGGCCAGTTGGCAGGATCATGCCAACGCAGAAAAGCCTTGTGCAGGCGGCGCTGGCGCAGCTTGCGCACTACGCTGATCGGCTTGGCGTCGCGCCGGACGCGCCGCAGCGGATTGATGCCGCTGTGATACATGGTCGAGGCGAGCGCCAGCGGCGTTGGCAGGAAGGCCTGCACCTGGTCTGGCCGCAGGCGGTTGCGCTTGAGCCAGAGGGCCAGGTTCAGCATATCCTCATCGCTGGTCCCTGGATGGGCGGCGATGAAGTACGGGATCAGGTACTGCTCCTTGCCGGCCTCGCGCGAGTAGCGCTCGAATAGCTGGCGGAAACGCTCATAGCTGCCGATGCCGGGCTTCATCATCGCCGCCAGCGGCCCTGGCTCGGTGTGCTCTGGGGCGATCTTCAGATAACCGCCGACATGATGCATGACCAACTCGCGGATGTACTCGGGCGAGCGCAGGGCCAGGTCGTAGCGCAGCCCAGAGGCGATCAGCACGCGCTTGATGCCGGGGACCGCCCGCGCCTTGCGATAAAGCTGGATCAGCGGCCCATGATCGGTGTTGAGGTTGGCGCAGATGCTCGGGTAGACGCAGGACAGGCGCCGGCAGGCCGCCTCAATCCGGGCGTCCTTGCAGGCCAAACGCCACATATTCGCGGTCGGCCCGCCCAGATCGGAGATGATGCCGGTGAATTCGGGCGTGCGATCGCGGACCTCGGCGATTTCCTCAAGGATCGACTCCTCGCTGCGACTCTGGATGATGCGCCCCTCATGCTCGGTGATGGAGCAGAAGGTGCAGCCGCCGAAGCAGCCGCGCATGATGCTGATCGAATTGCGGATCATCTCCCAGGCCGGTAGCCGCGCCTGGCCGTATTCGGAATGCGGCCGACGGCTATAGGGCAGCGCGAAGACGCGATCCAGCTCAGCGCTGCTAAGCGGGATCGGCGGCGGGTTCAGCCAGACTTCGCGCTCACCATGCCGCTGCACCAGCGCGCGCGCATTGCCCGGATTGGTCTCCAGGTGAAACACCCGCGAGGCATGGGCATAGAGCACCGAGTCATCGCGCACCTGCTCGAACGAGGGTAGCCGCACCACGCTGCGCTCGCGCCCAGGCCGGCGTCGGAGCTGATCGATGGAGACTGCCTGGCTGTTTGTATTGGCGTTGGTGTTGGCGCTTGTTTTGGCGCTTGTGTTCGCGGATGTTCCGGCAGCTACCTGAGTGGTGAGTTTGGCACCCCTTTGGACGGCGGCATGAGCGATCGTCTCAATACCGGCCTTGGCAGCTGTCTGCACCTTGGAACGGGTCTCTGCGGGGGCATCGGCGCAGGTCGGCTGGCGACCATGGACATAGGGTCCACTATCACCGCTGCCCGCTGCTGGCTCAACCGGCCAATCCGGTGTCTCGTAGGGGTTCAGATGCGGACGCACCGGGCCGGGCTTGTCCAGCTCGCTGGCATCAATCTCAGTCCAACCCTCAGGCAGCCCGCGCCGCATGAATGCGGTGCCACGGATGTCGCGGATGCTCACAATCGCCTCGCCACGCGCCAAGCGGTGCGCCAATTCAACGATCGCCCGCTCGGCGTTGCCGAACAGCAGCAGATCGGCCTTGGCATCGGCGAGCACCGAACGCCGCACCCGATCGGACCAGTAATCAAAGTGGGCGATGCGCCGCAAGCTCGCCTCGATGCCACCGATGACGATAGGCACGCCGTGGAAGGCCTCGCGCGCACGCTGCGCATAGACGGTCACCGAACGATCCGGGCGTCGGCCGCCAGCACCATCGGGCGAATAGGCATCATCGGAGCGGCGGCGCCGGTCGGAGGTGTAGCGGTTGACCATCGAGTCCATGTTGCCAGCGGTGATGCCGAAGAACAGCTCCGGCCGACCCAGCGCCCGGAACGGCTCCGCCGAGGTCCAGTCCGGCTGCGAGAGGATGCCGACGCGGAAGCCTTGCGCCTCCAACAAGCGGCCGATGATGGCCATGCCGAACGAGGGGTGGTCGACATAGGCATCGCCGGTGACGATGATGATGTCGCAGCTGTCCCAGCCCAGTAGATCCATCTCGGCGCGCGTCATCGGCAGCTCCGGTGCGGTGCCGAGCTTATGCGCCCAGTGCTTGCGATAGGAGAACAGATCGGGAGCCTGTTGCATTGCCGCGCCGCCACTCATTTGGACGTTTTCCTCCGCGCCTTATCCTGATACATGTCCTGATCCGCGGCCCGCAGGATGCACAGTTCGGTCTCGCTTTCTGACGAGCTGGGGAAGAACGCTCGACCGACGCTGATCGACAGGGTCAGCTCCGGATAGATCGGGATGCACCGATCCGCGACGTCCCGTTTCCATTGGCTGATGATGGCGTCAGCCTCACGTGCGTTCCCAACCTCGGGGAGGATCACAACGAACTCATCACCGCCGTAGCGGGCAACGATATCCCCTTTACGCGAGCGGGTCATGAGAATCTGGGCGACCGCCTTGAGTGCCTCATCACCGGCATGATGTCCAAAGCGGTCGTTGACCTGCTTGAAGTCGTTGAGATCGACGAAGGCAAGACAGTGCCGACTTCCACTCTGAACCCTACGGTGATACTGGGTATGCAGCGCCTCCTCAAAAAAGGCACGGTTCAGTGCCCCAGTGAGATAATCGCGGCCAGATCGGAACTGGAGGAGCTCGGCCTTTTCCTGAAGAGACTCCTTTTGGCGGATCTCGCTCAGCAGCCGTTTGTTCACCTGCTCCGAATGGTCCAGCGCCTTGCGTTGACTCGACACCGCGGCATGGGTGAAGTAGGTGATCGAGCCAACGGCGATCATGGCGATCTGGTATTCGGCAGCGCTCGCGATCAAGCCGAAGGTCGAGGCCGTATAGGCCAGCGTGACGGTCATGACCGCCAGCACCAGATAGACGATCAGCGAGCGGGCCTTGTAGATGGTCCATAGCAAGGCGATGACCATCGCATACACCGGAAACGACAGACCGAGCTTCTCTGGATACCGATAGGCCAGCAATGCGCTGACCAAAAACAGCAGCCATGCCAACGGCAGATAGAGCAGATCGCGAAGTGGCAAGCGCTGATGGTGGACATCGTCCTCGCAGACGAAGCGGCAGCCGAGATCCGCACCGATCCACTTCAGCACCATCAGATAGAGGTAGGCGATGGCGATGCTGAGGCACAGCGCCGCCACCGTGTCGCCGATCCACCAGGCCGCGAACAGATCCTGAACCTGGGCGAAAGGCACACCGCCTAACAGATAGAGCATCATGACGCCCAGAAGCGCAGCCACCGCCGCCGCGATCGGGATGATGATTAGGAAACGCAGGACGTGGGTGGGATTGCGCGGGTCGAACGCCCCCGTCGTTGTGCGCTGCAAGACATGCACGCCAGCCCAGTAGGGAACGACATGGGCCAGCGGAATCCCTAGGAACGGCAGGATCGCGAGCAGCGGGTTCGCAACCGGCTCTAGGGTGGATGCGTTCACCAGCGTTGTCGCGGCGCTACAGCAGAGCAGGATCGGCAAGGCCCGGGTGCCCAACAGCAGGAACAGGGCAACTGATAGGCCTGCCGGGACATACAAGAAGCTGGCGTTCGGGTGATACGCAAGAGAGGATGACAGTTGGAACAGCAGGAGCTGCAGCATTACCGAGAAGATGAGCAGACGCCCGTAATCCCATGCAAGGCGTCCTGACAGATTGGACAACAGGCCAGGGCGAGCAGCCAGGCTCCCCAGACCGAAGCCGTTGATGTCATCGATCCCATCGGCTCGTTCGCCTGCCTTCAGCGCTTTCACCTCAAGCTGCCCACTTAGGTTGAACGACGCGGTTGTTACTCGACTTTGGCCATTTTTGCCAAGCCGGTCACGCCCAAGCGTACTGATGAAATGAACCACGATCGCCTGATTACTTAAGGCTGCCCGGTGCATTATAGGGGTTATAACAGCCTAACAGCATGCCCCATAACGTCAAAGTGCTTGAACGGGAGCTCAGGTCTGCCGGTTGACCATCGCTAGCGGCCCAACTCCTCCACCTGCCGTTGCGCGATCAGATGACCCTGCGCGGCGGCTTTTTTGATCCACTCCATGGCCTGTGCTTCGTCTTGCTCCACGCCCTCATCGCCCGCGTAGAGCTTACCGAGCCACTGCATCGCGTCGGCATCCTGTTGCGCGGCGGCTAGATGCAGCCAATGAACCGCGCGCTGTGGTTGCTCCAGGCCCAGGAACACCAAGCCCAGCTCACGCTGGGCGGCGGCATCCCCGGCATCAGCGGCGGGGATCAGAGTGCGCTCTTCCTCATCCAGCGTCAGACCAGCCCAGGTCAGGGCGCTATCAAGGTGGATGCGGGTTTGGAGGAGGCCCTTCGACTCACCGAGGGTTTCACTGGACCCCGGATGATCCTTGATGCGTCGCCACAGGCTGGCACGGCTGAGGCCGGTGATAGCCATGGCGGTTTTGAAGTGGATCGTTGGCATTTTGAACCCCTGCGAGAAAATCTGGATCGAATCCTCTTCATTAGGGTGCACCGGGGATGTCGGGGGCGACTTCACCTCTTGAGTCTCGCCAGCGCTTCAGACTCGATCTCGTTGATTGATCGCTGCCGCTCGCCGTCGGCCAGATCGCCGGCGCGGGTGGCGTTGCCGAGCAGGCCAGCGGTCGCAACGACCTTTACGGTCAGGTCCGCCTAGGTCTCGCGGGCCATCACCGCGCATTGCATGTTGGCGGCGGTACTCAGCGGCCTTGGCGATGCAAGGCATAGAGATCGGTCTCGTCGAGCAGCATGGCGTCAATCAGGCGTGTTCGGGCGATTCGGCGGACGGGCTCCGCCGCCCGCGGGCGGCGGCTTCCTGACACGGCCTGCCTGCGGAGAAGGTTTCGAGCGCGACGCGGCTCTCTCCGCCGGGAGGATGGCAAGCAGCCGCCGGGTGCGCGGTAACCGATAGAGATCATACACCGCGCCGTCCTTCAGTACGTCGTGGATGTCGTCGGTAATATCGAAGCGCCGCCCCTCCATAACGATCCAGTATTCGTTCGCGGACTTGTGGTGACGGATCATGTGCCGGTGAACCTGGCCGGTCAGCCGTTCGACCCGCCCCTCGCGCAGATCTTGCCGGGTGAGACGTTGCTTCCGCCACTGCTCGACCGGCAAGCCGATCAGGAAAAAGAGCCCTAAAAGCAGCGCGGCGGCAGTGGCCCCTCGCGCTCCCCAGCCGGAGTCGGGACTGAGCCAGACAGCCCCAGCCAAAACGATGGCCAACAAGGTCCAGACTCCGGCGAATACCATGCCGGCGATGGTCCCGCCGGCTGCGAGCCACAACTTCCGTCGGACCCGCTGTTGCTGGCGGCGGCTCAAGCGTCCGGCCCGGTAGTACTCGCGATCCTCATCGCTGCATTGGAAAACGCGCTGGAGTGGGTGCGGTTCGCTGGACCTTGCGCGACCGTCCGGCCCCTTCGAGATCAGGATTTCATCCGTGCCCAGTCGGTCCAACCGCCAGAGTCCGTAGCCCAGCAGAAGCAGCAGCGGGACCAGGTTGCCGATGCCGAAGTACAGCGCCAGTTGCCGCCAGGCATCGGCGCGCAACGTCTCGGGTGCGGCGACGGCCTGGAACACCAGGGGCCGGCAGCCGCGCTCGGCGTCGCTCGGGCCGCCGATGGCGCGGTGGTAGCGTCCTTCGTAGTCGCGGGTCGTAACAGGCCCCCAAGTCACCTCGCGCAGCCAGCGCGGCGATTCGCGCAGGCTCCGCAAGTCGCCGCGATGCGCTCGGTCGTCGGTTCGAATACCCAGCCAGATACAGGCATTGTCCGGCGTCACCGAGTCCGATCCAACAGCGCCCCGGCGCTCGGTCAACGGAACCACATAGACTCGATAATACCGGTCGGGACCTTCCTTGACGTACTTGCGCCAGCCGTGGGATTGGATCGGCAGGCGCGCGGGAACCACGTTCTCGACGCCGAGCAGCGCGTTGCGCCCGCCGTAGGCCGGCAGTTCGCCCAAGCGCACACCATCGACCACCTCGGCGCGCTGCAAGGACCCAACCTCGACCGCCTGCATGGAACCCGCGATACCCAGCCACATGGCCGCGAATCCCAACAGAAAATAGTAACCGGACCCCTGATCCCAACCTTTCGCGTTGCGTGGAACCGCCGGGCGTAGCCGCGCGGAGAGACCTCCAAGGAGAAACCAAAAGACGAGAAACTGGGGCGCGCTGAGCAAGAAACCGGTCAGCTCGCCGGCGAACGCGCCGAACAGTACACTGACCCCGACGGCCAGTCCGAGGATCGCGAACACGACCAGATTGAACGCCCCGTGCGCGAACCCGACGATCGGCAACCAGGCACGGACGGTCGCGCCGATGGCCAGTGTCTCCGGGCGCTCCGCCAGCAAGACCCGACGCTGGTTCCACGCCAGCCGAATGTGCCACGCGGACCAGAGACACCCGCCCGCCAGCAGTAGCGAGAAGGCGATGGTCCGCGCTTGGCCCTGGCCTGCCAGCAGACTCCATCCCAGGACCATCAGCAGGCTCAAACAGCCAAGCCCCACCAGCACTGGAATCAGCAATGAAGCAAGCCATTCCGGCGACGGGTCGGGCGCTGGTGTAGAAAGCGCGTTCGCCCTGGCTGGGATCACGTTCCCAAAAGGTCGCTTGGCCAGCGTCAACCGTTGGGAGCGCTGGCACCGCCGCTGGCCCCAGCGACCGCCGAGCGCCGCGTGCGCGGCCAGCACCACCAGATTGCCCGCGACCTCGAACAGCAGCGCGGCATCGACCCGCGCCTGATTGACACCCAGCCAAAGCGCCATGGCCAACAGCGTCGGCGCGGCCAGCAGCAGCCCCCAGAGCAGGCCGTGCCAGGGCCAGCGGGAGGCGAACCCGAACGCCAGCACGCCCAGCACGCCACCGGCGGCCAGCGCCCCGAGCCAGGCCGAGAGAACATCGGCCCCCGCCCGCTCGAACAGATTCACCAGGGTTCCGAACAGCCAAACGCCGGGCAGCGCCAGCATCAGCGCTAGGACGTAGACCCACCAGGCGGGTCTCTCGGCTTGGGATGTTTCAGACGCCATCCCGCAACACTCGGAACGTCATCGCCAGCATAACGTCGATCACCCTTATCATTCTCCAACCTGTTCGAGGGCCGCTTCGATCAACCCACTGTTAAGCCGCGAGCCTACCGCAAATAGACGATCTCGATTAACCTGCCTCCGATTACCAACACCAATCCCGGATAGAAGAGGCCCCACCCCCCGTAGGCCAGCACCGGCACGATGCCGACGGCCAGCATGATCGCTAACACCCACCGCTAACACCCACCGCCAACTTTTGCGTCGTATTCGCTGGCTCGCCTCGATCTGACTGCGCGGGTCGGGATCGCCCAGATATTCCCATACGACTTGCCGCCCAGCGCGGGTTGCGGACGGCGACGGGTCGGCCACCGGCATCAGGCCCCCCGCCCGCGTCCGAGCTTTTAGCGTTTCCTTCAGGGCGTAAATCAGCGCCAGGACGGCGAGGATTAGACAGAGAGCGAGGAACGCGTGTCCGGCGCGTTCGATGCAGCGATCTCGCGAGGATTCCAGTTCGGTGGCCAGCCTGGCCAACCTCGGCTGGCGCGGTCAATGAAAGCGCGCACACCATCGCTGGCATTGCTGAAGCGACCTGAGCGCGAGCATTCATCGACCCTAGCCGTCATCGCATCCGCTAAAGAAACATTCATCGTTGCCATGACTGCCTGAGCGGGACAATGGCAAACGTTGCTAAATCTTGCCAAACATCAAGTAACGCAACATCGAAGGCTGAACGGGCACCTTTGAGACTGGGTGACCCGTCTCGCATGCTAGCTTGAGACGGGGGATTACCCCGTCTCATCACGGCCTTGAGACGGGGCCACATCCTCGTACCTAAGTGCTAAAGACGCTGATTTTTCATCACGACTGGGGTGGCGTGCAATCCTTGGAGTGGCGGCGAGCCTGGGTAATGCCCGGCCTTGGTGATGGGCTAAGAGATTGAGATCGTAGTTTCGCCTGAATGCCGCGCCCCCTTGTTGGGGTTTCGGCGTCACTTGGCATGGCCGCTGCTTAATATTTCGCGAGCCAGCACGAAGCCTATTGCTGATTTCGCTCGGTCGCTGGTGATGGTGGATCGATTTTGTTTTCTCTGTTTCTGTACGGGGATTTTCTTATGCGTAAGCATCAACAAGGTTTTACTTTGATCGAGCTAATGATCGTCGTGGCGATCATTGGTATTTTGGCGGCGATTGCTTTGCCGGCTTATCAAGATTTCACAAAAAGGGCACGCATTTCTGAAGCTCTTGTTGCAGCTGCATCAGCTAAGGCTACTATAAGCGAGAATATTGCCAATGCTGGCGAGATTAAAACGACGGGTAATTGTGCTGGTTATTCAAACCTAACTGTTAAGACAGACAACGTCGCATCATCAACATGCGATGATGAATCAGGTACGATTACGGTTACTTCAACACAAGGCGCCGGTGGTACAGATGCTTGCGCGATCATTCTTAAACCTACTATGAATGACGATTACAGTGTCGTCTGGACATGTACTACTAATGCCGATGCTTGCCTCAATATAGTTCCTGCCGAGTGCCGCAGTGTTGCCGCCGGTGGTAGTGATGATGATAGTTAGTAACTAGTGCCTGAACAAGAACTCAGTTTAACTCTCTCAAACAATCTGTTAGACTCTGTCCCCATGAATATAAGGTTCGAATAAAGGTTCCATTAGGTTCGAATTCTTTTCGGCGAACAAGGGGGCGAGCACAGTTTAATTTCTCTGCCGCTACAGCCGAGCCAAGCCGAAGCCCACCCCGGACCCACGATGCCTCGGGCACGGATGCCCACCACCCTTGCCAACCCCGCTCTCGAGTCCTCGATGCGGGGTTGTTGCTATGCTGGACTCGAGAAATATGGCCCAGAGCCGAGCGGTGCCATGTCTGTCACCCGCGATGAGATCCTGAATCTGTTCCAGGAAATCGCGCTTCAGTCCAAGGAAACGGATCGCAAGCTCCAGAAAACCGCGCTTCAGCAGAAGAAGACTGACCGCCAAGTTTGGGAAGCCAACAAAGCCCTAGGGCGTCAGTGCAACCGCTTGGGTGAATTTGTCGAAGAGAGGATGCGTCCAGGCGTAGGCTGATCAGAGGGCCAGCATCCTATCCTTCCGCCATCTTCCCGTCCTTCCAGGCTTTGCCTAGCACAACCGACTTAATGATCAAGGCCCAAAACACTGTCAGACTGTCGATTCGGAGGACGTCTTTGTTGATTGGCCGCCAACCGCGTAGAACAGCCCGCCGGCTCCACCAAGAAAGAGCCCGATCAAGAGTGGAGCCCAGGCTCCCCAATTCCAGCCGGCCTTGAGGACAGCTTCGGCGGGGTTGTTCGGGTCGTAATGCACAGTAACAGCAGCACCGCCTGGAAAACGTGATGCCGCTTCTGCTTCTGCGTCAGCCCGCTCCCTGAAGCGGCGACTCGCACTCTCGCCGTCTCCGTATGAATAGCGCGTGGAGACGTAAGATCGACCAGCAACAGCATAGGTGTAGTGAACCAACAGGTTATAATAAACGCGAACGTCCGACGTCGCTCTCGAGCCTTTTTTCAAGGAATATTGGGTGTTTACCTCAGTCTTCACAACAGTGCCTGGTGCAGAGGACCATGACAAAGTCTCGCTCGCAACAAAGAGGAAATAGATTCCGAAAACACTAAACAGCGCTCCCAAGGCACCGAGTCCTAGACCGAAACGGCGAAGCACCTTTCGGGCCTTAAGCGCCTGCATCTGTTTCTCATCTGACACTGAGCAATCCTCCAGAAGTCCGCCGTGCCTCAGTCAATCGAGCACAGATAGCATATCCGATCCACCCGGATGATCCAGAGCTGGAGCTCACTCGTGCCACCTGAAGTGGATCGAGGGCGTTTCGTCCGCGCGCGTGAAGGTTGATAATGGGCAGTTGCATATGCCCAGCCGCACCGACTCAACGTCCGGAGACCCCAAATGCCTCAGTACCGCTCTCGTACCACCACCCATGGCCGCAACATGGCGGGCGCGCGGGCGCTCTGGCGCGCGACCGGCATGAAGGACGGCGACTTCGACAAGCCGATCGTCGCAGTAGCGAACTCCTTCACCCAGTTCGTGCCCGGCCATGTCCATCTGAAAGACATGGGCCAACTGGTCGCCCGCGAGATCGAAGCCGCCGGTGGCGTGGCCAAGGAGTTCAACACCATCGCCGTCGATGACGGCATCGCCATGGGCCATGGCGGCATGCTCTATTCGCTCCCCTCGCGCGACCTGATCGCCGACAGCGTCGAGTACATGGTCAACGCCCACTGTGCCGATGCGCTGGTGTGCATCTCCAACTGCGACAAGATCACCCCCGGCATGCTGATGGCTGCGCTGCGGCTGAATATCCCGGCGGTGTTCGTCTCCGGCGGTCCGATGGAGGCCGGCAAGGTCAGCCTGGCCAACAGGGGCGATCTGAAGCTGGACCTGGTCGATGCCATGGTCTCGGCCGCCAACCCCGACGAGACCGATGCGGATGTCGCCGCCATCGAGCGTTCGGCCTGCCCCACCTGCGGCTCCTGCTCCGGCATGTTCACCGCTAACTCGATGAACTGCCTGACCGAGGCGCTCGGCTTGTCGCTGCCGGGCAACGGCTCGCTGCTGGCCACCCATGCCGCGCGCAAGGAGTTGTTCCTGGAGGCCGGTCGGCTGGTCGTCAACCTAGCCAAGCGCTGGTACGAGCAGGACGATGCCAGCATCTTGCCGCGCGGCATCGCCACCTTCGACGCCTTCGAGAACGCGATCGCGCTAGACATCGCGATGGGCGGCTCGACCAATACCGTGCTGCATCTATTGGCCGCGGCGCGCGAGGCCGAGGTCGACTTCACCATGGCCGATATCGACCGCATGAGCCGCAAGGTGCCCAACCTCTGCAAGGTGGCGCCCGCGACGCAGCAGTACCATATGGAGGACGTGCATCGGGCCGGCGGCGTGATCGGCATCCTCGCTGAGCTCGATCGTGGCGGGCTGATCCATCGTGACTGTCATACGGTCCATAGCCCGACCATGGGTGAGGCGCTAGGGGCTTGGGATGTGATCAGCTGTACTCGGGAGAGCGAGGAAGGCCAAGCGTCTCTGCCCCAGCATCGCTATCGAGCCGGCCCCGGTGGCATCCCAACCCAGATCGCCTTCAGCCAAGAGAGCCAATGGCCGGAGCTAGACCTGGACCGCGCCAACGGCTGCATCCGCGATATCGAGCACGCCTACTCCAAGGACGGTGGGCTCGCGGTGCTCTACGGCAACATCGCCGAGGACGGCTGCATCGTCAAGACCGCCGGGGTCGATCTCAGCATGCTGCAGGCCGAGCAGCTGCGCTACACCACCAGCGTGCCGACTTCGACGCTGCGCGGCTTCGTCGGCCCGGCGCGCATCTTCGAGAGCCAAGAGGCCGCGGTTACCGCCATCCTCACCGACCAGATCCAGCCCGGCGACGTGGTGCTGATCCGCTACGAAGGCCCCAAGGGCGGCCCCGGCATGCAGGAGATGCTGTACCCGACCAGCTACCTGAAGTCCAAGGGGCTCGGCAAGGCCTGCGCCTTGATCACCGATGGGCGTTTCTCTGGCGGCACCTCAGGGCTGTCGATCGGCCATTGCTCACCGGAGGCAGCTCAAGGCGGCACCATCGGCCTGGTGGAAGAAGGCGACATCATCGAGATCGACATCCCCGGGCGATCGATCCGAGTCGTGGTCGACGACGCCGTGCTGGCCGAGCGCCGCCAAGCCATGCAAGCGCGCGGCGATCTGGCCTGGAAGCCGGTGGGTCGCCAACGCCCGGTTTCGCAGGCCCTACGCGCCTATGCCGCGCTAACCACCTCCGCGGCCCATGGCGCTGTGCGAGATTTGTCTCAGATCGGTGCTTGAGGAACCTCGGTAGTGCTACAGATCTGTTGTTTTAAAGATCATTGATTTATAAAGATTAACCTATAAACCGCAGATGACGCAGATGTGCACAGATTAAAATAATGGCTTGCAGGTCTGACAAGGCCAACTAACAGGCGAAGCAATGATCAGCTGCAATATATTGAAATCTCTGCGTTAATCTGCGTCATCTGCGGTTGAAATGCTCTTTTTAGGATTAAAGATTATTCAACGACAGCTTTGGATCACTACCCGATTTGTCTGGTAGGCGCTCGCGACCGCGCTACAGCAGCGGCACCATCATCAGGGCAACACTGTTGACGATCTTGATCAGCGGATTCACTGCCGGCCCCGCGACTGCCTTGTAGGCATCGCCAACGGCGTCGCCGGTCAAGGCGGCCTGATGGCTCTCCGAGCCGGTGCCGCCGAAGTTGCCCGCTTCGATATGCTTCTTGGCATTACCCCAGGCGCCGCCCCCGACGGTCATCGAGATCGCGATGAAGAGCCCCGTGACGATGGTGCCGATCAACATCCCGCCGAGCGCCAGTGCCCCTGCATTGCCACCCATTAACCATTGCATCCCAAAGCCGACAGCCACCGGCACCGCCAGCGGCAGCAATGCGGGGATGATCATCTCCTTCAGCGCCGCCTTGGTCAGGAGATCCAGCACGGGTAAAGACTGGGGCTTGTCGGAGCCATCAAGGATGCCCGGCGTCTCGCGAAACTGTCGACGGAGCTCCTCGACCACGCGCGCAGCTGCATGCCCCACGGCCTCCATCGCCAGAGCGCTGAACAGGTAGGGCACCAAGCTGCCGATGAACAGGCCGATGAGCAGGGCCGGATGCGCTAGCTCAAACACCAGCAGCCTGCCTGCGGCAGCCAGGGCATGGCTGTAATCAGCAAAGAGCACCAGCGCAACCAGCGCCGCCGAGCCGATCGCATAGCCCTTAGTGACCGCCTTGGTGGTGTTGCCCACCGCCTCCAACGCATCGGTCACCTCGCGCACTGGCTCTCCCATAGCCGCCATCTTGGCGATGCCGCTGGCGTTGTCGGTGATCGAGCCAAAGGCATCCAGCGCCAACACCACAGCGGTCAGCGAGAGCATCGCCGTCGCTGCAATCGCAATCCCATAGATCCCGGCCAAGGCATCGGCGGCCCAGATGGCGGCGCAGATCATCAACACCGGCGCAACGGTCGCTTTCATCGAGACCGACAACCCTGCGATCAGATTCGTCGCATGTCCGCTGCGGGACGCCTTAGCAATGCTGCGCACCGGTTCATAGTCAGCGCTCGTATAGTATTCAGTGATCACCAGGATCAGGCCCGTCAGCGTCAGCCCGATGCCTGCGGCACCGAGCACCCCCCAGCGACTGAAAAGGATATCGCTACCCAAGGGGCTGAAGCTCGCGGGCAGCAGCAGCCAGGTCACCGGAACCAAGAGTATGAAGGCGAGGACGCCGGCAACCATCAAGGCCTTGGCCAGTGCCGCCAAGATGTGGCCATCGCCAGGCTCCAGCTTGACGAAAAAGGAGCCAACCACCGAAGCCAATAGCGAGAGACCGCCGAGCACCAACGGATAGACGATCGTCGTCGGAGCAGAGGCGCTGAACAACAGGCTGCCGAGCAGCATGGTCGCGACCAATGTGAGCGCATAGGACTCGAACAGGTCGGCTGCCATTCCGGCGCAGTCACCCACGTTATCGCCCACCTGGTCGGCGATCACCGCTGGGTTGCGCGGATCATCCGCCGCGAGTCCTGCCTCGAGCTGTCCCACCAGATCCGCGCTGATATCGGCGCCCTTGGTGAAGATGCCGCCGCCGAGCCGGGCGAAGATCGAGATCAGCGAGCCACCAAGAGCGAGCCCGACCAAGGCCTGTAGCGCTTGTCTCTGGCCCTTGAGGTCGCCGGGGTCGCTTGGCTCCAACGCCAGGTAATAGCCAGCAACCCCAAGAAGCACAAGACTCGCGACCAGTAGACCGCTGATCGTGCCACCCCGAAAGGCGACCTGCAGTGCCGCATCGAGGCCATTGCGCGCCGCCTCCGCCGTGCGCCGGTTGGCTTGCACCGAGAAGCTCATGCCGATGTAGCCAGCCAACCCCGAGAGCAGCGCGCCGATCAAGAAGCCGATCGCCGTCTCGAGCCCGAACCAGTGCCATAACGCCGCCATGGCCAGCCCAGCGACCAAGGCAACGCTGAGCGACTGACGATTGAGATAGGCAAAGGCGCCTTGCTGGATGGCGTTAGCCAGCGCCCGCATCCGCTCATCACCCTGCGGCTGCGCCAGCAACCAGCGGATCGATAAGATCCCATAGCCGAGGGCAACGAGCGCGCAGAATAAGCTGAAGACCAGACTCAGCGGCATGGCAGATCTCCCATGATCCCGAAGACGGCTCGGCTCCGCACCGAGACCAGACAAGGGCGCGGAGTCTGCCCAGACTTGACTCAGCGCCGACAGTGGGCTGTCGACGCTGCACAAGCTCCGTCCGCCGGCCTCAGAGGAGCGTATAGGAGACGGTCACCCCCGCCATCACGATGGCGACGATACTCATCAGCTTGATGAGGATATTCAGGCTCGGCCCCGAGGTATCCTTGAAGGGGTCGCCAATGGTATCGCCGATGACGGATGCACGATGCGCAGAGGAGCCCTTACCGCCATGGTGGCCGGCCTCGATGTACTTCTTGGCATTGTCCCAAGCACCACCGGCGTTGGACAGGAACACCGCGAGGACGAAGCCGGTCGAGAGCCCGCCGGCGAGCAGGCCGATGACCCCGGCAACGCCGAACAGCAGGCCAACCAGCACCGGAGCGGCGATCGCGATCACCGAGGGGATGATCATCTCGCGTTGCGCACCAACGGTCGAGATGGCGACACAGCGCTCGTAATCCGGCGCTGAGGTGCCCTTGAGGATGCCCGCATCCTCGCGGAACTGACGCCGAACCTCCTCCACCATGGTCTGGGCAGCCCGACCCACCGCCTGCACCGTGAGCCCGCTGAAGGTGAAGGCCACCATCGCACCCAAGAACAAGGTGATCAGCACCGCTGGATTCAGCAAGGTCACATTGTAGAAGGCCATGAAGTCAATCAAGGTCGCATCGGCGGTGGCGACGCTGATCTCGCGACCAACATCGAGCGTGGTTTGCCCCGCATTGATCAGCTCGATCCGAATCACCTCAATATAAGAGGCAATCAGCGCCAGCGCCGTCAGCGCCGCCGAACCGATCGCAAAGCCCTTGCCGGTCGCCGCCGTGGTGTTGCCGAGCGAGTCCAGCGCATCGGTGCGCTCGCGCACCTCTGGCCCCAAGCCGCTCATCTCGGCATTACCGCCGGCGTTATCGGCGATGGGCCCATAGGCATCACTGGCTAAGGTGATCCCGAGCGTTGACAGCATACCCACTGCCGCAATGGCAATCCCATAGAGGCCCTGTCCCATCTGCGTCGGATCGAAGCCAGAGGCGAACAGGTAGGACAGCATGGTGCCAGTGGCGACCGCCAACACCGGGATCACGGTCGAGAGCATGCCGACGCCGATGCCAGCAATAATGGTCGTTGCTGCACCGCTTTCAGCCGCGGCCGCAATGCTGCGCGTCGGCTTGAACGAGGCCGAGGTCGAATACTCCGTGGAGCGCCCGATGATGAGCCCGGTGACTAGGCCGGTGACCACCGCACCCCAGACTCCCCAGGGATTCTCGATGCCGAGCAGCCAGAGCACCGCGGCCGAAGCCACCACAATCAGCGCAGCGCTGGTGTTGATGCCCTTCGACAGCGCGCCAAGCAGCTCCTTCTGGGTCGCGCCCTCACGCGTCTTGACCAGAAAGACACCCAGCACCGAGAGCATGATGCCAATACCAGCGATCGCCATCGGCGCCGCGATCGCCTTCATCTGCATCGCCGGATCGGCAACGAAGGCCGCCGCACCCAATGCCGAGGCGGCGAGGATGGAGCCGCAGTAAGACTCGAACAGGTCCGCGCCCATGCCGGCGACGTCACCGACGTTATCGCCAACGTTATCCGCGATCACCGCGGGGTTACGTGGATCATCCTCGGGGATACCAGCCTCGACCTTGCCGACCAGATCAGCGCCGACATCCGCCGCCTTGGTATAGATGCCGCCGCCAACGCGGGCGAATAGTGCCTGCATCGAGGCGCCCATGCTGAAGGTCAGCACCGTGGTGGTGACCAGGATCAAATAGGCACCCTGGCTCGGATCACCCGAGGTGAACAGATTGATCAGCAGGAACCAAAAAGCCAGATTGCCCAGACCCAGGCCGACCACGACCAGCCCCATCACCGCACCGCTGCGAAAGGCGACATTGAGCGCCCCCGCCAGTGAGGTCCTTGCCGCGGCCGTGGTGCGGGTCGAGGCCAGAGTCGCCGTCTGCATGCCGAAGTAACCGGCTAGCGCAGAGAAGAAACCGCCAAAGATGAAGGTGACGGGCAGCCAGGGGTTCTGCACCCCAAGCCCATAGGCGAGGACAGCAAAGAGCCCGGCCACCAGCGCAAAAACCACCAGCATGATCTTGTACTGCTGGCGCAGATAGGCCATGGAGCCCTTGCGCACATGCGCTCCAATCTCGCGCATGGTCTCGGTGCCCTCATCCAGAGCGCGCATCTCCTTGAAGAAACGCCAGGCGAAGAAAAGGGCAAAGACGGAAGCGAGCGGAGCGAGCCAAAAGATGGGTTCGTTCATGGTTCGACTTCTACAGCTGAGTTGCCGCACAGGCTTGGCAGTGCAGCAGGATTAAGGATGGAGACAACAGAACAGCGTGCTCGAAGCGTTGCGACGCTTAATCAAGTCGGTTGGATCAAGTCGATCGATCAACTCAGTTGATCAATCAAAATGCGCGATCTGAGCCGAGCGCCACCAGTCGTAATAGGTCGACTGCAAGGCCTCGCGGCTCGGGAAGGGGTAATAGGCGAAATGTTCGTGATCCCCGAGATAAAAGCCATTGCGCACCGTACGATAGAGCACACCATCGCGCACATGCTTGAGCACCAGCTTGCTGTCCTTGGTATTCGTGCTGAAATCCGACAGCACGTCGCGCAGATGAGAGATGTACCGATATGGCAGATCATCAGCCTTGCCGTTGCGCGGATCATCTGCCAATTCACCAAGGTTGAGATCCGAGAAGACGATTCGCGGCAGGTGCACTGGATGCGAGGGATCGGTGATCGAGCGGCAAAAGGCCTGTGGCTCCAACCGACTCGCGACCATCGGGCTCTTGGGGCAGAATTCCTGATACAGATGCAAGGGATGTTCGGTGTCCGGTTGATAGTCGCCACGTTCTAGCTCAAGCGCGCGGCCATCATCGGTCACCAGGTAGAGGTTACCGATGGCCGAGACCGGAATCCGCGCCAGCACATTGTAGATGCCGAGATAAACCGATGACTTTGGCGCACCGTCCGGCTGAGTCACGCAGCGCTCATCGGCGAGTGAGAAGGCGAAATCATCCGAGCGAAAGCTTGGATCGATCTCGAAGAAGATGGCTTCGCCGAACACACGCCCGTTGCGACCGACCGCATAGTAGGCGCCAAATGCCTCCGGCTCGAGCATGGAGGCGATCAGCGCCTCCGGAATCACGGACAGATAGAGATGGTAATCGCTCATGGTAACTCGTTCCCAATCGCAGAAAAAAATCCGCCGCCTCGACCCGCGGCACGGCGGCGATGGCAGGCTTAGCTCACCGCTTCAGTGCTCGCGCGAGCGGCAGTGACAGCCGCAAAAGCAGCAGCAATGCCAGTGCCAACATCAGCAGCAGCCAAGCCAGGCGGCGTACTCAGACCTCGAAGGCGTCGAGCTTCTTCGCGACCGGCACATTCTTCAAGGTCACATAACGCGGTAGACCCTTCTCGAAGGGCGGGTAGTCCTCACCTTGTATCAGCGGCAACAGGTAGGACTTGCACGCAGCCGTGATGCCAAAACCATCCTCAGTGATGAAGTCGCGAGGCATGAACTTCTCGACATTGGCCACTTCGGATAAGGGCGCTTTGCCAACCTGCCACTGGTAGGGATCGCTACTCAGGCGCTCGATGGTTGGCATGATCGCGTTCTCGCCGGCCAAGGCCATCTCGACGCCGGCACGGCCGGTTGCATAGGCCTGCTCGACATCGGTCTTCGCAGCCAGGTGCCGCGCGGCCCGTTGCAGATAATCCGCCACGGCCCAGTGGAACTTGTAGCCGAGGGCCTCCTTGACCAGATTGGCGACCACTGGCGCTGCCC
The DNA here is from genome assembly GCF_034860625.1 of Lamprobacter sp. Classification (NCBI taxonomy): domain Bacteria; kingdom Pseudomonadati; phylum Pseudomonadota; class Gammaproteobacteria; order Chromatiales; family Chromatiaceae; genus Lamprobacter; species Lamprobacter sp. Next base: position 29,455 of record NZ_JAYESN010000018.1, on the reverse strand, counting down.
CGCCGAGCTGCGCATGGCCGAACGCATCGCGCGTGCCCTGCTCCGCCAGGAAGCGTCCATCGGCGTATTTAGCGCCCTCGGACACCACAACGGTGCAGAAGCCATGCGCATCCACCATGGCCTTGACCTTGGCAACGAAGCGTTCCTGATCGAACTCGATCTCTGGGAACAGCACCAGCACCGGCATCCCATGGTCTTCGATCAGGCCACCGGCGGCGGCGATCCAACCGGCGTGGCGGCCCATCACTTCGAGCACGAAGACCTTGGTCGAGGTCTTCGCCATCGAGCGCACATCAAAACTGGCCTCAAGCGCTGAGGTGGCGATGTACTTGGCCACTGAGCCGAAACCGGGGCAGTTGTCGGTGATGGGCAGATCATTATCAACCGTCTTCGGCACATGGATCGCCTGCACCGGATAGCCCAGGCTCTCCGAAAGCTGGCTGACCTTGTAGCAGGTATCAGCCGAATCGCCACCGCCGTTGTAGAAGAAGTAGCCGATATCATGGGCCTTGAAGACCTCGATCAGGCGCTCGTACTCGCGCCGGTTGGCCTCCAAGCTCTTGAGCTTGTAGCGACAGGAGCCAAAGGCGCCCGAGGGCGTATAACGGAGCGCCGCGATAGCCTCATCGGACTCCTGACGGGTATCGATGAGATCCTCGGTCAGGGCGCCGATGATACCGTTGCGCCCGGCGTAGACGTTGGCGATCTGGTCTGGATGCTGGCGCGCAGTCTCAATCACCCCACAGGCGGAGGCATTGATCACGGCAGTGACACCACCCGATTGGGCATAAAAGGCGTTCTTTGCGGTCATAGGCGTCCTCTCAAGTTCAGTGTTATGAAGGCGTTATCGAAACAACAAACAAGCGCGCGCAGGCGCCTGCCCGCGCCATTCAGTCGCGCGACTGGCCAGGCCAGGATCACGGAAAATCAGGCATAAGTCTCTGGATTGACGCCCGGCCGCGGGAGGGTCGTCGCCTCCTGCAGAGACCAAGCGTCCCGCCAGCAAGGCAGAGCGCGGAGCACAAACGACAGCGCAGGGCATAGCGGAACCAAGAGATCGGCATCGAGTTGGGCCTTAGAGTACAGAATGAGCGCGTCCACCGCAGTGAGAATCGATTGATCTGCACCAAGCGGCCGCGTCTTTCTCGCCCTCTCGCCGCTCTGTCAACGCCTGGCTCGCAGGCCAAAGATCAAACAAGGCTCTCCACAGCGGTACGCAAATCGGCAGGCGGTTGATGGACGCGGCCTTTAGCCTCTCGGCCCACCAGCCCGTGCCAGTGTCGGCAGATTTGCGCTAAGCCCCAGCGCCTGCCGGATAAACAGCGGCTTGATCCCGGGTAGATGCTCAGCAGCGGCCAACCCAAGCGTGCGTACCCCGACCAAGGCCGGATTGCGGTTGCCGAAGACGCGCTTGAAGAGGTCCATCGCGCCAAGCATGGCCGCGTTCTCACCACGACGCGCACGCTCATAGCGCCGGAGGATACGCAGGCTGCCAAGCGCGCGGCCCTGAGCGCGGGCATGATCAATGGCATCGATCAGCGCAGCGACATCGAGGAAACCGAGGTTCAGGCCCTGCCCCGCGAGCGGATGGATACCATGCGCGGCATCGCCGATCAGCGCCGCGTGCGGTCGGACATAGTCGCGCGCATGCTGGCGGCTCAGCGGAAAGGCGGCGCGCGGGCCGGTGCTCAGGATGGGTCCGAGGCGCTGATCGAAGGCGACCTCAAGCTCAGCGATGAAACCGGCATCGTCGAGCGCCAACAGTTGCTCGGCGCGCGCCTCATCGGCCGACCAGACGATCGAGCAGCGCCCATCGGTGAGCGGCAGGAAGGCGAGCGGCCCCGTCGGCAAGAAACGCTGCCAGGCGGTCTCGCGATGCCAGTGCGCGACCTCGATGTTGGCAACGATGGCGCACTGGGCATAGTCGGCGGTCTCCAGACCGATGCCGAGCGCCTCGCGCACAAAGGAGGCACGACCATCGGCCCCCACCAGCAGCTCGGCAGAAAGGCTGCGCTGATCGGCCAGCCGCACTTGAGCCTGCTGCTCGTCACTGACCTCGAGGACGGATGGGGCTGCCGGTGACAGCAGCTGAATCCGCTCGGGATCGGCTGCCGCGGCTGCCTCGAGTCGTTCCCAGAGCGCGAGCCGGATGACGCGATTCTCGACGATATGGCCCAGGTCGGGCTCGCCGAGATCGGCCGAGTCGAAATGGATCTCGGCGCGACCCACCGCATCCCAGACCCGCATCTCGCGATAGGGACTGACCCCAAGCTCGACCATCCGTGGCCAGGCACCGAGGCGCTCCAACAGCCGCTGACTGGCACGACTCAGCGCCGAGACACGCAGATCGACCTGGCCCGCCGGCCAAACACGTTGCGGTGGTTGGCCGTCGATGATCGCGATCCGCAAACCGCGCTCAGCGCAAGCGCAGCCCAAAGCGGCGCCGACCATGCCACCACCGACGATGGCGATGTCAACTTGTCCTAAATACTGTTCATCTGCTTCGGGCATCGGTCAGATCCTCAACGCAGCCTTATCGATTTGGCCCAAAAGAAACACGGGGCTCAGCCGTCATTTTTCACGCTTTACCTCTTACCTCTTACCTCTTACCTCTCTCCTTTCAACAGCGGCAGCGCGCTCTCCGCTGGCAGCCCGCGGGCCAGCCTGGGCTGACGCCCCAGCGCACCCATGAACCGGCGCGCGAGGTGGTGCCGTGCTGGCGGCAACAGGTCCAGCGCCAGCAACCCCAGGTTACGCCCGGCCCGCACCGGTCCCCAAGGATTGACGAACAGCCGTGCCAAGCCATCGGTTAGACCGGCGATCAACGCATGCTCGGGCGCACGCCGGCGCCGATAAGGGCCGAGCACCGCGGGACCACCGAGATCCTGTGCGGTGCGCGTCGCGTCGACGAGCAGATCAGCAAGCTCGGCAACATCGCGGAGCCCCAGATTGAAGCCCTGCCCAGCGACTGGATGCAGCGTATGCGCCGCATTGCCGATCAGCAGCACACGGTCGCGGGTAAGCTGGCTCGCCAGCATCAGCCGTAGCGGATAGGCGATGCGCCGGCTAGGCCGGGTCAGGTCGCCGAGCCGGGTTCCGAAGCGCCGCTGTAGCGCATCGATGAAATCCCTGTCCGAGAGGCCCATAAGGCTGGCGCTCTCAGTCTGGCGCGCGGTCCAGACCACGCCATAACGGCCCTCGGTCATCGGCAGCAAGGCGAGCGGACCAGTGTCGGTAAAGCGCTCGAAGGCGGTGCCAGGCCGCGTGCTGGCGGGAATGCGCTCGGGCGTCACCGTGGCGATGATGGCATCGTAGCCATAGTCTTGCCTTCGCACCTTCAGCCCAAGTCGCTGGCGTACCGAGGACTCGCCGCCGTCAGCGGCCACCAGCAGCGCTGCGGTCAGCAGCTGCGACTGCCCAGCCAGGGCGACCTCAAGACTGACACGCTCTTTGGTGATCTGCAGACCCTGGAGACGCCCGGGGCGCAGCAGGCTGATCCGCGGCGCGGTCTCAAGACGCTGGCTCAAGGCCGTCCCCATCACACGGGCGGGGGCCACATAGCCGAGCGCTGGCACCGCCTCATCCTCGGCATCCAGATGCGCGAAGCCGCAGTGGCCGCGATCAGAGACATGCACATGCTGGATGGGTGCGGCATTGGGCGCGATCGCGGACCAAATGCCCATGCCCTGGAAGATACGCGCACTGCCGAGTGAGAGCGCAATCACACGCTCGTCATAGCTCGGGTGCGCTGGCGCGTCGGCCTCAGTCGCTTCGACCAGGGCGATGCGCAGCCCGGTCTCGGCGAGTGCCACAGCCAGGCTTGCGCCGACTAGGCCGCCGCCGATGATGGCCAAATCATAGTCGTGCATAGGAATTCTCGGATCTCCGGTTCGCGCTCTGAATCAAGCTAAGATCTCAGCACAGTCTGATGACCAACTGGCCAGTCTGGCAATGCGTTCTCTTCGTTCTGCTCGCGGCCAAGGCCCAGGCTCGACGCTAGGCGGCAGTGGCAGTGGCAGGCAGCGCCATCAGCGCCTCGATCTCATCGGGATCTGTCGGCACCTTGGCCGAGAGAACCTCCGGCTCGCGATCCGTGACGAGCAGGTCGTCCTCGATCCGAATGCCGATCCCTCGGTACTCGGCCGGCGCCTCGGCATCCGGCGCGATGTAGAGCCCAGGCTCAACGGTCAGCACCATGCCTGGCTCAAACCGACGCCAACGCCCATTCTGCTTGTACTGACCGACATCGTGCACATCCATTCCCAGCCAGTGGCCAGTCTTGTGCATGAAAAACGGCTTATAGCGCTCATCCTTGATCAGTTGTTTCAGAGCAGCGCCTTCAGCCTTGATCAGACCGAGGTCGACGAGCCCTTGAGTCAGCACCTTGAGCGCTGCCTTATGCGGCTGGTTCCAATGGTTGCCGACGCGTATCTTTGCAATCGCCGCAAGCTGGGCCTTGAGCACCAGATCGTAGAGTCGACGCTGAGCGGGGCTAAAGCGCCCATTGGCCGGGAAGGTCCGCGTAATGTCAGAGGCGTAGCCATCCAGCTCGCAGCCGGCGTCGACCAGCACCAGATCGCCATCGCGTAAGATCCCGTCATTCTTCACGTAGTGCAGCACGCAGGCATTGGCGCCGCTGCCGACAATCGGCTGATAGGCCTGGAAACGAGCGCCCTGTTCAGCACAGGCGGTTAGGAAGGTCGCCTCTAGCTGTTGTTCCGAGCTGCCCGGCTGCGCGCTCTGCATCAGGCGCTGGTGCGCCAGCGCCGAAATCTCAGCGGCACGACGCATCACCTTCAACTCAGAGGTCGACTTGATCAGCCGCCGTTCATGCAGATACTGGTCAGAGCTGACCAGTTCCGTCGGCGCGCTGATGCCCTTGCGTGCCTGCGCCCGCACTGCGCGTACCCAGCCGATCACACGTCGATCGAAGACGTCATCGAGCCCCAACGGATAGACGACTCGGCGCCGGTCGGCCAAGAACTCTGGGAGGCGCTGGTCAAGCTCCGTCATCGGGAAGGCCTGATCAGCCCCAAAGTGCTCAACCGCACCCTCGACGCCATAGCGATGTCCATCCCAGATCTCACGCTCGGGGTCCTGCGGGCGACAGAATAGGACAAAGGCACCTTCCTTGCGCTTGGGGGCCAGCACGGCGAGCGCCTCGGGCTCTGGGAACCCGGTCAGCCAGCTCAGGTCGCTGGACTGCCGAAAGGGATGATGGACATCTCGATTCCGGATCACCTCCGGCGCGGCCGGGACCAGCAGCACGGCATCCTCACCAAGCGCCTTGATCAACTCACGCCGCCGCGCTCGGAGCTCCGTTGCGCTGAAGGGGTGGTGGTGCAGACCGGCCATTCGCGCCGGTGCCTGTCGCGTCTCATTCGTCATCTAGTGCAATCCTATCCCGCCGGCTTGCCGGTCGCGTTCATCGATCAAGGCCTTGACCCTGTCCTCGCGGATCAACATGGCTGCTACGCGGAGAAATTCGACGATCTCCGTCAGAGCCTCTTCATCGGCCTCTTCATCAGCATGGCCTTCGGCAACCGCATCGAGATCCATCCGTGTGAGCTCGACCAGATCGTCGAACGCTTCACCGGCCTGACCGAACAACTGATCACGCCCTAAGCCACCCAGTACCAGACCGAAGAGTAACCCTCGCACCCAGTCCAGCGCCGCAGTTGCACGCTCGACTAGCGGCCGATCCTCAGATGGCAAGAACACATCAAAACTGACCGAGGGCGGCTCAATGGATGCTTGCGTCCAAGCCGCAAGTTGATCGAGCGCATCAAGATCCGCGTCAGGCTCCACCGACAACTGCGCCTGCCAACGCTCAATGGGATCGGGCAGGTGCAGCGCTAACAGACCACAGAGCATTCCCTGCGCCTCCGCCGGGCTCGGCGCTAGCTCAACACCCGCCAGTAAGCGAGAGAGTCTGTCGTAATCTGGGGCGGCAGTAGACACCATGGGCTAATCCTGATCATCATTCGGGCTCACAACGGTACAAGATCCAGCTTGAGAGCTCGCTCGGTTGTCATCAAAATGGCAGCCTCAGTGGAGGCATGGCGGCCTCAGTGGAAGCGATTGTTGCAGATGGAGCGGAGTCCGAACTTTTGCATGGACAACGCTGATCGACAACCCTGATCGATAACGGCTGTTAGCGATATCGACGTCATGGTTTGACCCAACCTTGGCCGCCTTCTATAGTCTCGACAAGCTTTTCCTCTGGAGCTCGGCATGGCCGACTTCGATATCAACCTGCTAGAGCAACATGTCGACTCGCTGATTCGCAAGTGCGAGCAGCTGCGCGAGGAAAACGCTTCCCTGCGAGCGAGTCAAGAACACCTGGTTACCGAGCGGGCCGAGCTGATCGAGAAGACCGAGCTGGCCCGCAGCCGAATCGAGGCCATGGTCGCACGTCTTAAGGCGATGGAGGAGCAATTGTAATGAACCCATCCGATGATGGCCGGACGATGCCCGTCACGATCCGCATCCTGGACAAAGAATACCGGATCGCCTGCGGGCCCGAAGAGCACCACGGCTTGATCGATTCCGCCCGGCTGCTCGATCAGCGCATGCGCGAGGTCCGCCAGAACGGCCGCATCATCGGCGCCGATCGCATCGCCGTGATGGCGGCACTCAACCTGGTTTACGAGCTGTTGCGCGAGCGCGATGAGATCAGCGAGCAGCGCGACCGGCTGCAGCATCTCCAGGAACGCTTGTCGCAGGCCATTGAACCCAAACATCGCAGCGAGGTTTCCCAGCCAGCGGAGCCAACCGGGCTAGACGCTGCGAACGATAAGGTATAGTCTCGATCTCAGACATCTCCTACAGTGTACGGCAGCGGCCTGGGTATTTTCTTGAGCCTAATTCGTACCCCGGGAGCGCCAAGAATCGGGCCGTTGTGCATGTCCGCCGCGAGCGGAAAGCCTGAAGCTAGATGTGGCGTTCCCACTTGAACCCTCAGGTTCAAGAACGAAGGACTGCACCGGCACAGGTGGGAGGTGTCTCTCCTTTCACTGCTAGACCCGCATGACTGATCCCCTGCTCCGTCGACGCTTGCGTCGCGCGCGGCGCGCGCTGACTCAGCCTGAACAGCGCGAGCACGCCGAAGCCGTTTGCCAGCGCCTGATCAGTAGCGGCCTGCTGCATGCCGCGCGGCGCATTGCCTTCTACCTCCCGCTGCATGGCGAGCTCAATCCAATGCCAATCCGCGAGCGGCTTCCAGGCCGTCGGCGTTGGTACCTACCGGTGTTGCGCCAACATGCCCCCGGCCGACTCTGGTTTGTGCGCTTCGATGCCCAATCAAGGCTGCAGCGCAACCGCTTCGGCATCCTTGAGCCGGTTGTCCATCAGCGTCGTATCGTCCCGCCTCAGGGCCTTAATCTGATCCTAGTCCCGCTGGTTGGATTTGATGCCGAGTGCCACCGGATCGGGATGGGCGCGGGGTTCTACGATCGCAGCCTCGCGTTCCTGGGCAGTCGCCAGCACTGGCAACGGCCACGGCTGATTGGTCTCGCCCATGAATGCCAACGGGTTGAAGCTATCGAGCCCGAGCCCTGGGACCGTCCAATGGATGCCATCGTCACCGAGCAGGCGCTTTATCGCCGAGCAATCCAATCGCCGGACGAGATAGGCCGGGCCCTCTGGTCTTGATGTACTCGCCAGCCCGGTTGATCAGGGCGCCTGATGAGACCGCACCGGCGCTTGGCCGGATCAGTCAGGCGCCACGCTCAATGCCGGCAAACAACCGATAGGCGGGGTTCTCGCTCTCGTCCCAGAATGGATACCCCAAGCTGGTCAGCTGCTCAATGAACTCCGGCACCTCGGCCTCAGCCACCTGTAGCCCCATCAGCACCCGTCCATAGGCGGCGCCATGATTGCGATAATGGAACAGGCTGATGTTCCAACGCCGCCCAAGCCCGGTGAGAAAGTTCAGCAGCGCCCCGGGCCGCTCGGGAAACTCAAAACGGACCAGGCGTTCATCGCAGACCCCGGGCGCGTGCCCACCGACCATGAAGCGAATATGCAGCTTCGCGGTCTCGTTGTCACTCATGTCGGTGACGGTGAAGCCCTTCTTCTCGATGCGCTCGAGCATTTCATGACGCTCTGCGAGACCGCCGCCCAGCTCGACGCCAACGAATACCACGGCCTGATGCTGATCCGCGTAGCGGTAATTGAACTCGGTGATCTGCCGCTTGCCAAGCGCCTTGCAAAAGGCCAGGAAGCTACCAGGGCGCTCCGGGATCTCGACGGCGAACAAGGCCTCGCGGCGCTCGCCCAGCTCGGCCCGCTCGGCGACATGGCGCAGCCGATCAAAGTTGATGTTGGCACCACTCTCGATCGCTACCAGTGAGGCATCGCGCACGCCACTGCGCTCGACATAGGCCTTGAGCCCAGCGACCGCGAGCGCACCAGCCGGCTCAGCGATACCCCGGGTATCATCGTAAATATCCTTGATCGCGGCGCAGATGGCATCGGTACTGACCAACACCACCTCATCAACCGTCTCGCGGGCGATGCGGAAAGTCTCCTGTCCGATCTGCCGGACTGCCACCCCATCGGCGAACAGGCCAACCTCAGGCAGCACCACGCGCTCATCGGCGGCCAGGGCTGCATGCAGGGTCGGCGCATCCTCAGGCTCGACACCGATCACCCTCACCTCGGGATAGATCGCCTTCACATAGGCCGAGATCCCAGCAATGAGTCCACCACCACCGACCGGTACGAAGATGGCATGCGGCGGCTCTGGAAGCTGGCGCAGGATCTCCATGCCGATGGTGCCTTGGCCGGCGATGACATCTGGATCATCAAAGGGGTGTAAGAAGGTCAGGTTGCGCTCAGCGGCCAGTTCCATCGCGTGTGCATAGGCCTCATCGAACGAATCGCCATGCAGCACCGCCTTGGCGCCCCAGTTGCGCACCGCATCGACCTTGATGCCGGGCGTCGTCTTCGGCATCACGATCACCGCCTGTACCCCGAGATGCGAGGCGCCCATCGACACGCCCTGCGCATGATTGCCCGCCGAGGCCGCGATCACGCCCTGCTCGAGCGCGGCTGCCGGCAGATGCCGAAGCTTGTTGTAGGCGCCACGCAGCTTGAATGAGAACACCGGCTGCAGATCCTCGCGCTTCAGCAGGACCTGGTTGCCGACACGCCGCGACAGGCCTTTGGCGAGGGTGAGCGGGGACTCGATGGCGATGTCGTAGACGCGAGCCTTGAGAATGCGCTCGATGTAGGCGTTCAGCATGACGATTACCGTGAAACAAGCGCGTCATCGTCCCGGGGCGACGCGCCATCTGCGTTAGAGCGGCACGTAGAGAGACGCAGTCGCCGCGTAAGGGCCCAGGCAAAACACCTCAGGATACGACAGATGAGGCCGAAAGGCTTTTGATATACTTCCTGTCTTACAGCAAACCGCTGCCAGCGCCGCGGATTTAACCGCCTGCAAACGCTGACTCACCACATCGTTTTCGAGGATTGACCATGGACTCTGCACAACACCAGGACGCATTAAAGAAACAAGCGGCAGAGGCTGCACTGAGCCATGTTGAGGGTGGCATCATCGGCGTCGGCACCGGCTCGACGGTCAATCATTTCATCGATTATCTCGCCACCATCAAGGGCAAGATCGATGGCGCCGTCTCCAGCTCCGAGGCCTCAAGCCAGCGGCTGAAGGCGCACGGCATCCCAGTGCTCGACCTCAACGCCACCGGCGGCCTGTCGCTCTATGTCGATGGCGCGGACGAGTCGAACAAGGCGCTGCAGCTGATCAAGGGCGGCGGCGGCGCGCTGACGCGCGAAAAGATCGTTGCCGCTGCCAGCGAGCGCTTTGTCTGTATTGCTGACGAGAGCAAGCTGGTGCCGGTGCTGGGCGCCTTCCCGCTGCCGGTTGAGGTCATCCCGATGGCCCGCAGCTATGTCGCCCGCGAGCTGGCCAAGCTCGGCGGCAACCCGGTCTGGCGCGAGGGTTTCACCACCGACAACGGCAACCTGATCCTAGACGTCAACGGCCTACAGATCATGGAGCCGATGAAGCTCGAGCAACAGATCAACAACATCGCCGGTGTGGTCACCGTCGGCATCTTTGCGCTGCGGCCTGCCGATGTGTTGATCCTGGGCTCTACCGAAGGACCACGGACGCTCACCGCCTAACCTAACCAAGCAGTTGCGAAATTTGTGCCTGGAGCGGATCGATCGCCGGCGTGAGCTTGCGACGCATCAGGCTGCCGAGGGTGGTTGGGTCGGGCAGTAGTGGGCGAATGAGCCCGTAACCAGCACCTGAGAGCACGCGCATCGCAGCGAGGTCCGGTGCGACCATCGGAAGCCGATCGAGGATGCGCCGCGCCTGTTCCGTGGTTGGTACTGGCCCAGCCTCATCAGGCTTAGACCTCTCGATCGCGCCATCTGGGATGCCCCCTAAGGTGCTTACTGGAACGCGACCGCCAAGCCCAGCAAAGGCCTCGCCATCGGCCAGCAAGGCCTCAATGACCAGATTCGGATCACCCTCCGGTCGCAGCGCGGCAAAGTAGCCGCGCAGCAGGTCGAAGCCAGCGCTGACGATCTCCTGATTCGGTGGCTTGGCCAACACCGCCGAGAGGGTCTTGAGAAAGCGCTGCCCACCGGCACTGGTGACGCGGACCAAGAGCCCGGCCAGGGCGTTTCCAGCGCTGAGTTCATCGGCCAGCGCTGCCGCGATCGCGTCGGCATCGGCCCGCGGCTGTAGCTGCTCCGGCAGGTCATCGGGCCGCGCGCGCAGAAAGCCGACCAGATAGGCCTGCTTGCGCGTCGACTTCTGCCATAGCTCAAGAATCTTCTCATCACTCAGAAGACCCGGCTGCAGCACCAGCCGGACCGACTCCATCATCGTCTCGTGATCGGTCTCAAACGGCAGGTACTCGACCAGATAATCAGCCAGCACCGGCCCCATCTCACTTGCGACGATGGTCGGGTTGCGTAACATGCGACGCGCATTCTCGGCATCCTCCATCGCCCACCAGGCGCGGCGTGCCAGCTCCGGGGTGAGACCAGGCGAGCCAACCGCCGCTACCACGGCCTCTGATTCGCCGAGCATCAACAACTGCTCAAGGCTTTGATCGCGCATCTGCCCCATCCGCGTCCAGCGCCGCAGATAGACAGGATAGCCACCGGGCGAGCCCAGGATGTAACCTGAGATCAGCTCTTTGACCGCACGCAGATAAGCCTCCAAGGCCGCCCCGCTCGGATTCAGCGCCACCTTGGCCTCACCGCGCTCAGAAAGGCCATAGACGATGAGGCGTGATTCGTCGATCCGAATCGCCTGCGGTCGACTCGCCAACAGCACGTTAAGCCTTAGCTGATCCTCGCTCGACAGTTCCATCGGCCAGTCTCTTGTGAGCCCCTAGTGGTGACGCTGGTGTTGGCGCGAGCCACTTCGAGACCGCGCTCAGGCATCCGCGGGCGGCTGATAGTTGGGGTCTTTCGGATTCATGAAGATGAAATGCGGCTTGCCTGGCTCGATCTCGACGAAGTCCATCACCGTCTGGTCCAGTAACGGCACATCTTCAGGTGTCATCACCAGGTCCACGCCCTCGCTCTGAAAGCGGATGTCTTCTTCAGTAGGAGCGTCGAAGCCCATGCGATAGTCGATGCTGCCATCGGCTTGCTGGGTCGCCGCGAGACGCAGGGACATGCCCTCGGTTCCAGCCTCTTTTGCCGCCTTCAAGACTTGTTCAGCAGCTGCCATCGTCAGTTTGAACATAACCTTCATCCTATCTCGTTGCCAAGGCCCCTGGCATCGCTCGGACCGCGGGACCTCGTCTGACTCGAGCCTGCTTTAGGTTCGCGCTGCAGCGGCAGCGCTTGCTAAAGCACCGACCTGACGCGATCGACGAAGCGCCGCGTCCAATTGACTCCACCAACATCGCGCAGATGCGCATAACTCGCCAGCAGATTCTGTTGAATGATACCGTCATGCTGACCATCGATGCCGCTGCCGCGCAGCACATCGAAGGCGAAGCGCCAGTCGGCGCGCGGCGCAACGATGGCGGAATGATGGAATTCATGCGCACAGATCTCGCGGACATCCACCGGCGCGCGCGGCCAGGGGAAGGCATCCGTCTCACGCAGACGCACATAGCCACGGCCCTGAGGACGCGGGTGCATCGCGACCTCGGCATTCAATACCCCGCACATCTGGCGCGACTCCCTCCCCCAATGCAGTTGCTCACAGAGGTACATGAGTCCGCCGCATTCCGCATAGGCAACACCGCCATCGGCGATAAAGGCTGCAATCGACTGGCGCATGGTTCGGTTCGCCTCCAGCTCTTGCATCCGTGATTCAGGAAACCCGCCGCCAAGGATCAGCCCATCGACCGCCGGCAAGCTCGCATCAGCAAGCGGACTGAACGGCACCAACTCAGCCCCAGCACGCTGCAAACCCGCCAGGTCATCTGGATAATAGAACCCAAACACCTCATCCCGCGCGATACCGATGCGCACAGGACTACCGGCCTGCTGCTGCAGTGGAGGCTGCGGTCGCCGGCAATCAAGGGCCGGCGCCTGCTCAGCAATAGCCAGAACCCGATCGACATCGACCGATGCGGTGACCGCGCGACGAATCGACTCGATCGTTGCCTCCACCGCCGGCGCCTCGTTACTCGGGATTAGGCCGAGATGACGCTCCTCAATCGCCACCGTCGCGTCACGGGCGACCGCCCCCAATAGAGGCAGATCCGTGTAATGCTCGATCGCACGCCGCAAGTTGGTCTCATGACGGGTACCGCCGACCTTGTTCAGGATCACCCCGCTGATCTTAAGATCGGGATCGAAGGCCTGGTAGCCAAGCAGCAGCGGCACGATGCCGCGCCCCATCCCCTGCGCATTGATCACAAGCAGCACCGGTGCGCACAGCAACTTTGCGAGCTCCGCATTCGAGCCGGCGCCATCGACGCTGGGGCTGTCGAACAGGCCGACATTACCCTCAACCACCCCAATGGTTGAGGCCTCGAGCAGACGGCAAAAATCGGCTTGGATTTCTTCGACCGCCATGGTGTGGTAGTCGAGATTGTGGCAAGTCCGGCCTCCAGAGGCGCGCGCCAGCCACAGTGGATCGATGTAGTCAGGCCCCTTCTTGAACGGCTGCACATGCTGGCCGCGCCGCGCGAACTCGCGCATGAGACCGATGCTCAGCGTCGTCTTTCCGGACGACTTCTGCGTTGCCGCGAGATAGAGATGCGCCATCGCTGGTCAGTGCCCCAACCCGAATCGACCGCTCGCGAGCGGGGCCAAGAAAACCCCTGTCATGGCGCTGGCGGGTACAGAACTCGGTACCCGCGATCGGTCACGACCAGGCTCAAGCTGGCGAGCGGACGCTCGCATGCGGATCAACGTCACGATCGGCCAGTGACTCGGGCAGGAACTGCAAGACACGTACACCAACGGCCGTGATCAAGAGCGCAATGGCGACACCACCCAGCCCCAGCAATAGCTCAGGAAAACTGGGGGAATAGGGTGCAACCTGACCGCCGATATCCCCAGGGGCGCCGAACTCGACGACGGTATGTCCTGGGAACATCTCCTGTGGATAGGCCTGGCTGCCAATAATGATCACATACATGGCTGCGAGCCCGCCCAGGATGACCAGACCACAGGCGGCGGTAATCCATTCACGCCGTTGACTCATTTCGGGGTGATACAGAATACCGAGCGGTAACAAGCCACCGATCAAGATCCAACCAACCCAGAACAACCCGGTATAGAGACCGCCATTGATCAGCAGGAAGGCCTCGATATCGGAGTTCTTAGCACCGTAGAGCTTGGTGAGATGGTAGATCAGCGTGAAGTACAGCACCGACGCCACGAACAGGCCAAGCAGATTTTTCAGCCGCTTGAGCATTGCTGGGCCAATCGGTCGCCCATCGGCATCGAAGGTGAAGAACAACACCAACATATAGATCGCAAGCCCGTAGGCGAATGACATCACCACAAACATTGGTGCCAAGATCGCTGTATCGTAAGCCTCGCGTCCCACCAAAAAGCCGAAGATCGAGCCAGTACCCGTGGTCAGCGCCAGGCGCCAGAGGAAGGCGAAGGTACCCACCGGCTTCTGCAGGAAGTTGCCCTTGCGCTCGGCCATGGTCCAGAGATAAGCAATCACGATCGCGGCGAACCCAGAGTACAGGAAGATATTCCAGGCGAAGATCGAGCTAAAGTTATAGCTGGTCATGGCGACCAACAGGCGATCTGGGCGCCCGAGGTCAAGCACTAGCACCAGCAGACCGCCGACCAGCAGGGCCACTGCCAACAACCCCGACAAACGGCCAAGTGGCTTATAGACCTTCTTATCGAAGACGGTCCCGATCGAGGCGATGTTCAAGGCCCCGGAGGCGGCGATGATCAAGAACACCGCAAACACATGCGGCGTACCCCAAACCACAGAGTTGGTCATCCCGGTGACCCAGTGGCCATGGTGCTCCATATAGAGTGCCGACAGACCGCCGATCGCGACCACCGTGGTAAGGATTGCAAGTAAGCCCCAATAGCGCTGAGGCTGGACTAGCCATTCCCGATAGACAATTCTTTTCATACTGACTTCTCTAACGTGGTGCGATGGCGCCAACAGCCTGGGCGGCAATCAGGGGGTCTGAACACGCGATGTTCAGATGCCGGCGTAGCGCACACCAGTATTCAGGCCCAGGTCCTGGCGGATCTGACGGTTCGGTGTTTGAGCCAAGGCCTGGCGCAAAGGTCCAGTCGGATCTTTGAGGTCGCCAAAGACGATCGCCTGATGCCCTTCCGCCGAACAGGCCTCCGCACATGCGGTGGATAGATCGCCAGCATCTAGTCGATGGGCGCACAAATGACAGCTCTCGACGCAGCCTTTACCTCGCGGCGCCCGCGTCAGCTTATGATCCACATGCTCATGGATGAATGACCGCGCCTTGTAGGGACAGGCCATCATGCAATAACGGCAGCCGATACAGGTGTGGCGATCGACCATGACGATGCCATCTGCACGCTTAAACGAAGCCCCAGTCGGGCAAACGTCGACGCAGGGTGGATGCTCGCAGTGCTGGCACATGAGCGGGAGATTGGTCACGCGACCGGTCAGGTTGTCCTGCAGCTTGACCTTGCGAATCCAAACGGCGCGCTGATTTTCCCATTTAAGCTCGTCTTGACCCTGCGGCTTCGCCTGCAAGTTCAAGCCGTTTTCGGTATCACAGGCATCGACACAAGCCGTGCATCCGTCAGCGCACTTGCTGGTATCAACCAAAAGGCCCCAGCGGTGTACATCGGTGACAGGATCGGTGCGCGCGGCCGCATTGGCCACAGGAGTATGCAAGAACACGCCTGGTGCGACCGCTGCGGCGGACACTCCAGCAGCAGCGCCGAGAAAATCCCGGCGGCTTTGGTTCATCGATTCGGTTTCATGCTTCATCGTCACGATTGCCTCGCCTCGCTGAATGCCTTATCGCTCGGCGGCCATGGGTTCCGTTGATGCGGACTCGGTCAAATGCGCGTGCGCCGCAGCAACTTCGTGGTTCCAGGCTTCGCCTCTGGGAACGGTTGCATGGCAGTCGAAGCAGTTCATCTCGACCGACGCATACGCATGGCAGCTTCGGCAGAATTGCCCCTCGGCATTGATCTCGACAGGAGAGCCTGAGTCGTCATAACCGACGTGACATGAAACGCAGCCCGAAATACCGTGATCAGAGCCACGGATACCACCGTAGACGGTCTCGTCGCGTTGGTGGCGGATCAGCTCGAAATGATTGCGCCGCATGTACTCGGTCGGCTCGACGCAGTTCTCCAGCCCTGCCGCCTTTGAGCTTGGCAGCACGAAGTCCCCGACCTCCTCGGCATGGGCTGCCGACCCTACCCCGAGGACGGCAGCCAGTAGCGCGAGGAGGACGCCTTTGGTCATGATCGTTGCCATCGACGTCTCCTGCCCTGTTGCGGATTGCTTATTCACCGAGGCCCATCTTGATGTAGCCGGTCGGACAGACATCAGCACAGATGTGGCAACCGATGCACTTGTCGTAGTCGGTATCGACATAGCGGCCGGTGGTGCTCTCAGACTTGTTGACCCGGAACACGGCATCCTGCGGACAGAAGATGACGCAGTTGTCGCACTCAAAGCACATGCCGCAGCTCATGCAGCGCTTGGCCTCATTAACGGCATCCTCCTCGGAGTAGCCGATGACGCGCTCCTTGAAGTGGCCGAGCACCTCTTCAGAACTGGGCACCTCTTCGCGGCGCAGTACACGCGGGGTATAGGGAAAATGACCAAGGTAAAGCTCATCGTGCGGGATGACCTCAGCACCAGAGCGATCCTCGTAGTTGTGGATCGCATACTTGGCACTCGAGGTACCGCGCAGATCACTGCTGCCGTCGACCTTGAACTGCTCTGGCGCCAGCTTCGCCTCGTTGAGCTTAGCGAGTAGGTCGAAGTGATGGACGTCGACCTTCGGACGGCGCTTGTGCTCCGCCTTATTGACATATTCATCGATCGACTCGACAGCGATCCAGGCCTGGCCGATCGCTGTGGTCAGCAAATGCGGACGAATGATGTCGCCAGCGACAAAATGGCCGGGCTTATCGGGCACCTGGTAGAACTTGTCACTGTTCATCAGACCACGGCCATTGTCGAGGTCTTCGAGACCGGTCAGCTCACCGCCCTGACCAATGGCCGCAACGATGAGGTCAGCATCGAGCACCCGCTCGGTGCCTTCCACCGGCGAAGGGCGGCCATCCTTCATCTCGCAGTCGGCGACCTTGAGCCCGATTGCACGACCCTCGGCATTCTTGATCACCTCGACCGGCATCACACCGTCGAGTACGGTGACGCCTTCATGCAGGGCGTCGTGAACCTCGTGCTCGGAAGCGGTCATCTTGTCGCGGGTGAACAGCGAGGTGAGGGTCACCTCAGCGCCCTCAGCAGCCGCCGTCATCGCGGTGTCATGCGCGACGTAGCCATCGTGGATGACGGTCTCGGGCAGATCACTCTTGCCGCTCTTGGTGATATGCCCAAGGCGACGCGCCACCGAAACAACGTCGATCGAGGTATCACCACCTCCGACACAGACCACCTTCTCGGCAGTCACCTTCATGCGGCCCTCGTTGAAGGCCTTCAGGAAGGCGACACCCGAGACGCAGTTCGGGGTGCCTTCCCAACCGGGGACCGGCAGGCCGCGGCCCGATTGACAACCGATGGACCAGAGGATGGCGTCGTAGTCCTTCTCGAGCTGGTCGACGCTGACATCGACACCGACCTTGACCCCCATCTTCAGCTCGATCTGGCCCATGTCGAGGATGCGGTTGATCTCGGCATCGAGCGCATCACGCGGCACGCGATAGCCCGGGATGCCGTAGCGGAACATGCCGCCAAGCTCCTTGTTCGCCTCGAAGATCGTCGCCGCATGGCCTTTGCGACGCAGCTGGTAGGCCGCGGCCAGTCCAGCCGGCCCGCCACCGATGATGGCCACCCGCTTGCCGGTATCAACCGGCGCCGGCTCGAACTTGTAGCCATTGGCGGTGGCGGTATCACCGATGAACTGCTCGACGGCATTGATGCCGACGAAGTCCTCGACCTCGTTTCGGTTGCAACCGTCCTGACAGGGGGCCGGGCAAACACGGCCCATCATCGACGGGAAGGGATTCGCATCGGTGGAGCGACGGAAGGCATATTCCTGCCAGGTCATGCCTTCCGGTGGCTGCTCGAGGCCGCGCACGATCTGCAGCCAGCCGCGGATGTCCTCGCCCGATGGACAGCTCCCCTGACAAGGCGGCGTCTTGTGCACATAGGTGGGGCACTTATGAGACGTATCCTGAACAAAGATTTGCTCGGTCAGGTTGTCCCAAACATTGTCGCCATCCTCAAAGCGGCGCCAGGAAAGCTTGGTCATTTCGTCAGTGGAAGTTGCCATCGATAACGCTCCTAACAAGAGTCGAAGTCGAGCTGAGGCTCTTGGTTGATCAGCTCTTGGATGATCACCTGCTCTGGATGCATGCGTCGCACCCGAAGCTCGTATTAGCTACAGTCTCAATGCATTAGCAGGGTCATGGTCGATTCCTGCTCAGGCCGCCTCATCGGCAACCTCGTCTTCGTCGTCGGTCTCTTCGCCGGTCAAGACCAACGCGTTTGAAACCAATTGATGGACGCTCACGATCTGGTCCAGATCCATCCCGTAATAAGGCAACACCTTGGTGAATTGGCTCTTACAGATGGCGCAGATCGCCGCCATGTGGGTCACGCCTTTCTCCTGCATGACGTTGTTCAAGGCCTCCACACGCGGCTGGGCGCCCTTGACGCGGATCTCCATCAGGTCGTCGGTCAGCAAGCCGCCACCACCACCGCAGCAGAAGGTGCGATCGCGGATGGTCTCCTCGTCCATATCGTAGAAGTTGTTGCAGGTCGCGCGGATGATGGCGCGCGGGATATCGAATTGGCCACCGGGCCGGTCACCCATGCGCGAGGCGCGCGCCACATTGCAGGAGTCATGGTAGGTCAGCACCATGTCATCGTTGCGGCTCTTATCGAGATTCAACTTGCCTTCTTGAATCAGCCCATAAGTGAACTCGCAGATGTGCTGCGGCACCGGATAACGCGGATCAAGGAAGTCCCAGGGGCCAGCCAACGTATTCAGGAAACTATAGGCCACGCGCCAAGCATGCCCACACTCACCAAAGACGATGCGCTTGACCTTGAGCTTCAACGCCGCCTCGCGAATACGCAGTGCCACCCGGCGCATGTTCTCGTAGGAACCGATAAACATGCCAAAGTTAGCGGCCTCTGACGCATGGCTGCTCAGGGTCCAGCTGACGCCGGCTTCGTGGAAGACCTTGCCATAGCCGATTAGGCCATCGACATGCGGCTCGGCGAAGAAGTCCGCCGAGGGTGTGACCAGCAGGATCTCGGCGCCTTCCTGGTCCAGCGGATACTTGACCTCAACGCCGGTCTCGTCAAAGACATCTTCTTCCAGGCCCTCGAGGGTATCGGCCAAGGCTGGCCCTGGCAGACCCAGATTGTTACCGATCTTGTAGACCTTACCGATGATCTCGTTGCAGTACTTCTGGCCAACACCGATGTGATCCATGATCTCGCGCGCCGCCATTGAGATCTCAGCGGTATCGATCCCATAGGGACAGAACACCGAACAGCGTCGACATTGCGAGCACTGGTGGAAATAGCTGTACCAATCGCCAAGCACCTCTTCAGTCAGATCCTCGGCACCGACCAATTTGGGGAAAAACCGACCCGCGAGGGTGAAATGGCGACGATAGACCTTGCGCATCAGGTCTTGGCGACCGACGGGCATGTTTTTCGGGTCGTGGGTGCCCAAATAATAATGGCACTTATCGGTGCATGAACCGCATTTGACGCAAGAGTCCAGATAGACTCGCAGCGAGCGATAGCGGCCGAGCAGATCGCCCATCTTGTCGATCGCTTTGGTCTGCCAGTCGTCGACGAGCTCGCCTGGAAACCCCAACTCAGCCTGAAATTGTGGCTTGGATTTGAACGGGCTCGAGTGCGCCATGACGCCCGGCTCGATCTCCGGGATCTCTGGGTACTGCTTGAGTACGGGGACTTGGAAGTCGGCCTTCGCCATGATTCAACCTCGTTTCGAAACGTCGCCAGCCAGGGTCGCAGTGATCAAAGCGCCAGAGCGACAGAGCCTGAGCTACTCAGTCCTGTTCTAGGCGCTTGGCCCAGGGCGCGATATGCCGCTGCTCGCGAGGATTGTCGACCTGATTTCGCGATGGGCTGAAAAAGAGGCCGGGCGCGTGCAGCAGCTTGCTATACGGGAAGATGATCATCAGCAGCGCTACGAGCAGCAGATGCAATAACAGCACGGGATCAGCCGGCAAGGTGTAGACCTGACCCGAGTACAGACCTTGAAAGAATTGCTTCACCCGCATGATGTCGGTGTGCAGCACAAAACGCATCAAGAGCCCGGAAAGTCCGATCGTGATCAGGAGCACTAAGATCAGGTGATCGGAAAGCGCAGTGATGTAGCGAACCCGATCGACCAGGAAGCGGCGAGCCCAAAGCCCAGCCAGACCAATCACCATCGCGATACCGCCATAGATACCGAAAGGCTGGATCATCTCAATCGGCAGCGGCACCGGATCAAAGAAATAGCGAAGATGGCGCAAGGTGACCAAGAAGAGGCCAAAATGAAACATCCAGCCAAAGATCCAGGTCCACTTGCTACCGCGAAACAGGCTCTCGAAGAACACCACTTCGCGCGTGATGCGCAGCGCAACCCCGGTCTTGGTGGTCGGCGCTGGGGTGGTCGGGATCTTCAGCGGGGCGGGTGTGCGCGCATATTGGATGACCTTATTGGCCAACCCGGCGACCAGCACAAAGGCCGCGAAGTAAAACAGACCGGCGTAAACATCCGACAGAAACGACATGTTTCCGCTACCTCAGTGGCGTTGGCCCAATGGCGTCTGCCCTGATCGAGCAGCCCAACAGGTGCGCGATCTCGAGCGTGTTATCAGTGTCGACAGCCTCGAGAGGCTGTCGACAGCCTGCTCGGACTTCAGAGAGCCCGAGTGACTGGCCGGCGAAACCGCCCGGCCAAGTCGAGCAGCGTTGTTTAGACGCAGCCGGTCGGTTTCGGCAGACCCGCGTAACGGCAAGCCTGCTTGGCTGGACCATAGGGGAACAGGCCATAGAGGTACTTACTGTTGCCTTTGTCCTTGCCAAATTTCTTACCAACGGCCTTGGTCAGCACGCGCACGGCAGGAGCAATCTGGTACTCCTCGTAGTACTCGCGCAGGTAGTTGATGATGTCCCAATGCTCGTCGGTGAGCTCAAGATCATCTTCCTTCGACATCACCGTGGCGACGCCCGGCTCCCAGTCATTGATGTTGGCCAGGTAGCCTTCTTCGTCGGTCTCGAACGTCTTACCATCTACTTCGATTGGCATCGATACTCTCCTAAACAGGTGGGAAAGGGAAAAACTACAACCAGGCCTGAACCTTGTCGTGCTCCGCGGCAAGGTCCACGAAGCCGGCATAGTCTACGACGCTGATTCCAGGGATGACGCGCTCCTCTGACAAGCCGCGAGCTTGAAGATCAGGCCCCAAGGCATAAACCTTGACAGCATCGAGGGCGCCTTTGACCTGGCTTTCAACGCTCGTCTGCGTCAGTGCCGCATAAACGCCGTCCTCAATCAACAAGACAGCAGCGCCAGCACTCGCATGATCGAGGCAGGCCGCAAGCGACGTCTTCTCGAACGGCGATTTGTTAACGGTGTGCAATGTGCTCATCGTGTTCCTCGGATGTTCGCTCGATCGTTAGAAGCTGAAGACGACGTCAGCGCCGTCCATGATAGCCGCCATCTCGGCGCGCGTGACGATCTGAATCGAATCCCTTTCGGCCCAGTCATCGTCTTCGTCTTCCCAGGTCAGGTGCTGGAGATCGCCCAGCGAGAGACCACGCTCTTCGAGCGACTCTTTCTCGACAAAGACCTTCTTGACCTCATAGTCGCCGAGTGCCGCATAGGTCGGCGAAAAATTCTTCATGCCAACCGCCGCGGTGTTTTGCCCCTTGGTCAGTTGGAACACGCCATCGTCAACGAAGGCAAGGCTGACATCCTGATCGAAGGCCGCTCCGATCAGCACGACCTCGAGCGACTCCCAAGCATAGATGGTGCCGTAGGGCGCCTTGCGATTCAGATACAAAAATTGCTTGATGGTTTCGGACATGGTGGGTACCCCTGGTTTCTGTTTCCGGACAGATGATCAGTCGCCAAAGACGACCAGCCGGTCAGCCTGGATCGCCGCTTCGACCAGCTGACCAAGGCCGGAGATACGAAACCGGGGGTCGATATTGGTGGCATCCTTGCCGTTGCGCTGTGCCTCACCCTCATCGACCACGCCGCGCCGCTGGGCGGCGGCGACGCAGACGACCATATCGAGGTCATGTTGTTCGGCAAGCTCAGCCCAGCGGGCGACAACATTGCGATCATCCTGAGGCGGCGTCGTCAGCCGCGTCGAGTTGTTGACGCCGTCGTGGTAGAAGAAGACACGAAAAATCTCGTGTCCCTTCTCAAGGGCGGCCTTGGCGAAGAAATACGCCGTATCGGCAGCCTGGTGCTGGTAGGGTCCTTCATTGACCTGAATTGCGAACTTCATTGCGACCTCGCTGGTGTGGGCTCCGGTTTCCGCTGCTAATCAGAGCCGCTGATCAGAAGCGGATATAGGAAGAGGCGTTGAAGCTGGCACGTGAGCCGCGCCAGGTATCGATGTGGTACTTGGTGAACGGCAGCTCGACCTCTTCGAAGAAGCGCGGCCAGCCGATCCGCTCGATCCACTCATTGACCCGCTCCCAATCACGCGCGCCTTCCTTATAAGCCTTGAGGATACGCTTGACGATCGCGGTCGCCTCGGGCCAGCGTGGCGGATTGTTCGGGATGCCAGCCGCGACCAGCTTCTGGAAGGTTGGTTTGCCACGGGCGTTGGAGTGGTTGCCACCGACCCAGATCGCCAGCTTAGAGTGCTCGGCATCGTTGATCTGCATCGGCGGGCAGGGCGGATAGCAGGCGCCGCAGCAGATGCACTTGCGCTCATCGACCTCGAGCGAAGGCTTGCCGTTGACCATGGCTGGACGGATCGCGGCAACCGGGCA
This sequence comes from Lamprobacter sp., assembly GCF_034860625.1. Lineage (NCBI taxonomy): Bacteria > Pseudomonadati > Pseudomonadota > Gammaproteobacteria > Chromatiales > Chromatiaceae > Lamprobacter > Lamprobacter sp. Next base: position 6,840 of record NZ_JAYESN010000018.1, on the reverse strand, counting down.
GCGTGCCACCACCGACGGGCGCTCGCAGACGTTCGCGACCAGATCATGGTTGATCTTTGGCGGCTTGGTGTGCTGGATATTGATCGCGATATCACCCTGACCGCCGCAGTTGATCTGGCAGCAGCTCGTGGTGATATGCACCCGATTCGGCATGGTCGCGTTGCGGAACTCGTCGATGAGCTCGTCCATCATCGACTTCACCACGCCCGATGCGTCGGTGCCCGGAATATCGCAGTGCAGCCAACCCTGAGTGTGCGAGATCATCGCCACGGTGTTCTGGGTACCGCCAACGATGAATCCAGCCTCTTCAAGGGCCTGTATCAGCGGTGCAACGCGTGACTCTTCGGTCACCATGTACTCGATGTTCGAGCGCAGGGTGAAATGCACATAACCGTCGGCGAGCTCGTCGCCAATATCGCACAGCTTGCGCAGCGTGAAGACGTCAAGGATACGCTGGGTGCCGGCACGCACGGTCCAGATCTCGTCGCCACTGTAAGCGACGTGGCGCAGCACACCCGGCCGGGGATGCTCGTGATACTTCCACTGACCGAAGTTCTTCCGCATCGTCGGGTGCATGTACTGCCAAGGGTCGGGGCAGCCAGACTCGATGGGCTCGCGCATGTCTTTGGCCATCGGCAACTCTCCAGTAAATCAGTAAACAGTTAGGTGCTGATCAAATTCGGTGCGGCAAACGTTGGCGCAGATCCAGCCTTGCTGTGCGCCAACGTTCGCGGCTGAGCCTCTACAGGCGTTTAGCCCGCGGCCTTCTCGGCCTGGCGCTCGAACCACTGCTCCGCGGCCTCGTCCCAGCCATCCATGCGGACATAGGAACTCTGACGCGGATGGCTCAGCATGTTCGGATCAGGCTCGATGCCGATGCCGTCGAGGAAGTTCGCCAGACCGATACGCTCGATCATCTCACCGCAGCGCTCGTGCTCGAGGCCGTTCTCGGCCCAGAAGTCGATGATGTTCTCAGCCATCTCGACCATCTCTTCGTAGTCTTCCTCGGTGTCGAGCTTGCGGAAGGGCACGATCACGGTGCCCATCAGATCGCCGATCTTCAGGGTGCGCTTACCGCCGATGAGGATGGTCACGCCCTTGTCGTCGCCGGGATGCAGCGCCTTCGGCATCACGTTCAAGCAGTGCATGCAGCGCACACAGTCACGATTATTGACCGCCAGGGTGTCGTCGTCATTCAGCGACAGCGCCTGCGTCGGGCAGCGGGTGATGACGTTATCGATGATGTACTGGCGACCCTTGGCCTTGACGTAAGCTTTAACCTCGTCCTGGTCAACCTTCATGTCGTCGCGCCAAGTACCGAGAACGGCGAAGTCCGAGCGCTCGATGGCATTCTGGCAGTCATTCGCGCAGCCAGAGACCTTGAACTTGAACTTGTAGGGCAGCGCCGGGCGATGCACGTCGTCAACGAAGTTGTTGACCAGCGCGCGGTGGGCCTTCAGCTCGTTGGTGCACGACATCTCGCAGCGGGCGGCGCCGACGCAGGACATCGCGGTGCGCACGCAGGGACCAGCACCGCCGAGATCCCAACCGTATTCGTTGATCTCGTCGAAGAAGTGCTGGGTCGACTCGGTGTCGGCGCCGATAAACATGATATTGCCGGTCTGGCCGTGGAAGGTGACCAGGCCTGAGCCGTGCTTCTCCCAGCTATCAGCCAGCTGACGCAGCATTGCCGTGCTGTAGTGATTACCAGCAGGCGGCTGAACGCGCAGGGTATGGAATTCGCGAGACTTCGGGAACGCCTTACCGACCTCGGAAAAGCGCGGGATGATGCCGCCGCCGTAGCCGTACACCGAGACGGTGCCGCCCTTCCAGTAGCCCTTGCGGGTCTCGTAGGAGTGCTCGAGCTGGCCGAGCAGGTCGTTGGTCAGCGCATTGATGCGCTCGTCAGGATGCTCGTCGCGGAGACGCTTGATACCCGAGATGAAGCTCGGCCAGGGGCCGTCTTCAAGTTGATCGAGCATCGGAGTTTGGTGCTTGTCGAGGGCCATGTCGCTATCTCTCCTATCGAGAAACGTCGTGGTAAGACACAGAACGAATTCAGATTCTTTCGCGGCGCCGTGTGCCACGGAGCTGCACTATACGGGGCGGCGGGCCTCGCCGAAAACCGCACCTTAGGGGGGTAGACCCTCCCCCGTCTATCCCCTTAGGGATAGTTGACAGCCGCACTTTTTCTCTTTTGCGATCAGCCACCTAGAGCGCCATCGCAGCCGTCGTCACTGGGGCGCAGAGCATAAGCGTCAAGCCGCCCTCTGTCAACATATCCTAATATTCCAATGGCTTATTTTGAGCCAAGCTCGACCTGCCACCGAGCGGTGTCGAGCGGCCTTCGCAGGCTGAAACCATCCGCGCGCCTGCGAGACGCAGGGCCGACGCACCGCGACCAAAGGCGCCGTCGTCTGGCCAGCCGCGGCTTTGCTGCCGCAAGGCTTGAGTTGTTTTTGCCCGCTCTCGGCTTTACCTGCTCGAAACGAGAAAGACCACCTCGGCGACCAGGCATCGAGCCCGATGCGTGGCGACCGCGGGCCCGTCGGTGCACTTCAGTCAGAGAGGCTCATCACACATGCTCATGCTCAGCGACATCCTCGTCTCCAATAAAGAGCTCGAGAGCTTCGAGGAACTAGTTTCGGCGATCCAGGATGTAGCGCGTCAGGGCGAGCGCTTCTTTCGCATCGATGTGAAGCCGCCCTTCTCCGACACGCCCGATGACTGGGAAGATCGACTCGAGGCTGCATTCAGCGGTCTGGTGCGCTAGCTCAGCCGCGCACTACAAACCCGCCGGCTAGGGGCGTCGTGCATCCACCGCCCCTGGAGGGAAGGCCTGATCGCGCTCAAGGCCGGCTGAGCCGTCGTCACGGAGTGAGCCATACATTCAACGAGGACAGCGCCGTACGCGGCGACAAGAGCAGTTGTCATGAATCATTTCGACATCACGCGGACCCATCTCCAGGATACCGCCGCCGACTCCATCACCAACCGCGCCGCCGAAGAGGCGGCGTTGGAATCTCACCTGCTGGCGCTTGAGGAGCAGTATTCCACCCTGCAGCGCATCGGCGCCAACCGCCAGCAGTTGGCCGAGCTTCAATTACAGCAGGCACGCACCCTCGTCGGGCTAGACCGCGGCGAAGAGGCGTGGCCGTTGGGCCGCGAGGCCTTCGATGCCTTCATCGATGCAGAGGCCTTCGAGTCGGCGGCCGACTGTTGCGACGTCCTGTTTCGCGCCGAGCAGGAGCAATCGCTGAGCGCCCTGGGCCAAGGCATCTGGCTCGCCGTCACCTACCCCATCGATGTCGAGCTCTCGATCGAGCTGCTGTCGCACGTCGTCGACGAGACCCCCGATGATGCCGATGGCGCCGCCGTCGCTGCGACAACCGCCCTCTTCCTCGCCGATATGCGCGCCGATGGGGCGCTGCACGAGAACCTGACCTTTTTCACTTCGCAGATCCTAGCCGACGTCGCCCGGCGCCACAGTGGCGTCGAGTCCCAAGAGGCGTTCGACCTCTGGCGTGACCGGCTCGAGCTTCGCGAGCCCGAGAAGTTCCTGGTCAGGCTGCGCAATGTGGTCGACGTGCTCGTACAAGACGAGTGGTGGTTTGATCGCGACTCCCTTCAGGGCAAGCTTCCCGTCAACTGAGACCCACCGATGTTTTGGCAAGAATCCGATCCGGAGATCCATCCCAAGGTACCCAACGACGTCGTCGACGTCATGTTTCCCCTGCAGCACTGTAAATCCCTGCCGGTCGACCATGCGCAGGCGCTGGCAAACGCCGTCCTCGGCGCCGTACCCTGGCTCGCCGAGGAGCCGCAAGCGGCGATCCATACGATCCATGTGGCAGGCTCGCAAAATGGCTGGGAACGCCCCTCGCGCGATGGCGAGCAGCAGCTGCTGCCATCACGCCGGACCAAACTCGGCATCCGTATTCCGCGTGCCCGGCTTGATGCGCTGAAGGCCGCGCTCGAAGGCAGCACCCTCGAGGTCAAGGGCTCGAGTTTCAGCCTTGGTCCGGCGAAGGAGCGGCCGCTCAGTGCGGAAAAGACCCTGTTCGCGCGCTACGTTGTCGCCCATGCCGACGAAGACGAGGATCAGTTCTTACGGCGAGTTGTCAGCGAGCTCGCGCAGCGAGGCATCAAGATCCGCAAGGCCCTCTGCGGCAAGACCCTCTCCCTCAACACGGCAACAGGCCCTGTGGTCACGCGCAGCCTCATGCTGGCCGAGCTCAGTCTCGACGACGCCATCGCACTACAACAACAGGGCATCGGCGATCACCAGACCCTGGGTTGTGGGATCTTCCTCCCGCACAAGGGCATCGAAGCCGTCGGCCAGGCCGCTCGCTGACCAGCACCACCGGCTAGCGGGCGCACAGAGGTGACGCCTCTACAACAATTGACTAATATTCAGGGGTTTTCAAATGCGAGCGTCGGATCACCTCTCCGGCCGCGCGCTGATAACGGTTAACCCTAGACCGCCTGCCAACAGAACGGCGGCACTTAACGACGAGAGGAGCATTCGCAATGACGATTGAAGTGAATGGTAAGCGCATCGAAACCACCGAGTCCGGGTTCCTGGTCAACCCGCTGGACTGGGATGAAGATGTCGCCAAAGCGCTAGCTGACATCGAGGGGGTCGAGCTGACCGAACGTCACTGGGACGTCATCAACTACCTGCGCGACGAGTATCTGAACAACAACCAAAATCAACCCATGGAACGGGCATTGCTCAAAGACATGGGCAAAAAGTGGGGCAGCAAGCCGAGTAGCAAGGAGGTCTATCAGCTGTTCCCGCTAGCGCCCACCAAGCAGGGCACCAAGATTGCCGGCCTACCCGAGGTTCACCGCAAGGGCGGTTATTGATCGTCCTCCGGTGGCGCTCAAAACGGAAAGATGTTGACGGACCTTTTTAACCGAACGCCTTGACGATAAAGCCGACTATCAGTCGGCTTTTTTGCGCTGTCATGGCCTCGCAGCAGGGTCGCCATTCAGGCTGTCGCCGCATCCTGCCACTGCATGCGCATGGCTACGCGGGTATCGTTGCCTGCCCCCGCTCAGTCGCCGCCAGAGCCCGACGTCTGCGTTTTAGCCGCCCCAGCCGCCCCCAGGCTAGCAGCGAACAACCGCTGCATCATATCCATACTCGCGAGACTGGTTTTCAGATAGGGCTGCATCAGCTCCATCGGGTCATAACCCTCAACCCCCCGTTCGATTCGGGCTTGAATGTCGTCCAGCATCCGCTGCTGCAACGCCTCAAGATCGGGCAACCCCATCAGCTTACGAAGTTCGGCGGGCGTCATTTCGACGTCGACATGGAATTTCATGGTGTTCATCCTCCAGCGGCATTGTTAGCGGCGAAGACCTGTCAAAACAGACATCTCAAAACAGCGCTTGGACCGCCAACCTCCCTCGCGAGGAAGGCCCAGGGCGGTCAGTGTCGACTCGAGCGCGGCGGCAACTCAGGTCGCATCGGCTCCTCGATCACCAGACCGCGACGCGCCCGACGGCCAAGTAAGACGCAGGCGCGCTCAAAGGCGCTTTCGGCGGCCGCTGCCGTCCACTCCCAGTCAAGCGGCGGCGCCGTCGAACGCAGCTGCCAATGACCAATGGTCAGCACCGAACCCACCCGAACCTCAAGCGTCCAATCATGCCAGGTCGCGGTCTGATCTTGCTCATCGAGCATCTCTTGCTCAACCAGCCGGATGCTCTTGTCGCCGGTATCATCCATCGCCAGAATCTGCGACAGGATGGCATCTTCGTCGATACAGCTCTCCCAGCCCGTATGCACCGCGGAGGCCGTCTCCATCAGCGCATGCACAAGCAACTCGGGGGTCAGTTTAAAGTTTAGCGGGCTGTCCCAGTCGGGATCAGCACCGAGTTCAAAGTCAGTGGTTTGGATTCTAGTCATCGATCAGTCAGCATGGCAAAGGGAAGGCCATCACTCACTTAGCTTAACCCCGGAGGCACGCCGATGTCTGTTCTCGTCGACTTCAGCATCTTCCCAGTCGGCCAGGCCGAGCACTTAAGCCCTTATGTTGCCTCAGTGGTCGAGTTGATCGCAGGCAGCGATTTCGATTACCAGTTGACGGCAATGGGCACCCTGTTCGAGACCGAGACGATGGGAGAGGCCCTCGCCCTGATCGAGCGCGCGCAGGCCCTGCTGGCCGCCGCCGGCTGCAAGCGCGTCTATGCCACGGTCAAGTTGGATATTCGCGAAGGCCCAACGGGACGCCTCGCACAAAAGACGGCGAGCGTTGAGGCGCGGCTCGGTCTTAGGGTTGGGCACTAAACTTGTCAGTCGCCCGTAAAACGGCAGTCACCACGCCAATCCGTTGCTCGGCTTGCGCAGGGAACCGCAGCGGTGCCATCTCGGCGTTTGCTGGCTGGAGTCGCAACCCGCGGGCCTCGACCTGCTCCTCGGTCATCAAGTCGCCGCTGACAGTAGTCATCCTTGGGACTCGCGCTAACCATTTGAGCAATCATATCGACGGTCGAGACCATCACCTTCCATGTTCTCGGACAGGCTTCTTGCATGCCTGACCAGACAGGCATTGTCGCACGCCTTTGGTTCAATGGCCGAAACCCGCCACGGAGACGAACCATGCCGAGCCGCACACGCAGCCCACGACCCGCATCCAAAACCTCATCTTCATCCAAATCCTCAGCCACATCCCCACGCCAACAACCGCCAACGCCCCGCACCGGGCGCCTGACCTTCTGGCGCAAGGATCTCGACGCCCTCCCTGCCGCAGAGCGCCGACTGGCGCGGTTTGCCTTCGAACTGCGCAGCCTGCTCGGGACGCAAGGCTCCGGATTCTCACGCCGGGTCGAGAG